>JAJDEL010000602.1 GCA_029259835.1 Planctomicrobium sp.
ATCGGCTTCTGAAAAACCCCCATCGTGACCATCTAGCACGACATCTACTAATCGTTCAGGAACGACGGAACGTCGAGCGTGGTCAACGATGAAACTTTCGCCAATTAACCAACTGATTGTCGATCCATCTTGAAAGAGAGAGTTCATCCACGGATACGGATGGGGATTCGAAGGCGACGTGGACCCATACACAGTATTACAACCTGTGTGAGCACCCATCGCCATGACACTCATCCCGTCGAATTCTGCACCTTCGACCGCCTGAAGATCTCGATGGTTGAAGGCCTCTTGCTTCAATACGGTGATCAACGCATCAACGAGATCTTCGTCCGAGATACTGCCAAATGACTCGAGACGAACTGATGTATCTTCTTCATTCTCTCCACCAAGCCCCATGACAATGTGAGTGACTGCACGTTTGAGGCGCTCGTATTGCTCTGGATCGGTTTCAGCCAGTTGATTGAATCGGACAAGACCTTCCTGTTCGAGCAACAACGCCTTCTTACGCAGACGATCTGCTTTGTCGTGGTAAATCGGTCGCATATAAGATTCAGTAAGAGTTGCCAACGCGCGGAGGACGCTTTTCTCTCCACAACCGGCGCAGGCTCCATCTCCAGAAACGAGAGCTTGATAGTTACGTTTGACCATCAGATGATTCCGAAGCGTGGCTGGTCGTGAATCTTGAGGTGCATGATTGTCGTACATCCCGAGATACTTCTGGTCAGTGTTCGGGAGCAAGTCCAGGAAAGTCGTAGCGCCGATGACACGTGAATTCAATCCCTCACTGTCGCTCTGCATCACGAGAGCCTCATGATCACCGCACTCGACGACACACTCAGCACACCCTTTGCAAAGATCGGAAACAAAGATTGAAAACAGACCGCCGGCTCCTGGTTCTTTCTTTTCACGCGTTCCAAAGATTGCATTCGTTTTACGATAGGCGAGCGGGACGAGGTCGAGGATTTCTAACAGTTCCTCTTTCGCATTCTCCGGAATGTCGGCATACTCCAGGAGAAGAGTTCCGATGATTTCTTTGAACGGATGCTCTTTCTTCTCTTTCACTGCATCGCGCATCATCTCACGAGCTTTTGATTCAAGTTCCGGAACAATTTCGAGCAACATCGTTCGGTGGAAAGAATCGCTGACGTAATTTTCGATAGACGTCTTCAAGACTGTGGTGATGTCTTGCGCCGTGTTCGGCAGTGCCGTGTCCGGACAAGCCGAAATGCAAGCCATGCACTGAGTACAATTCTCTGCAATAAAGATCGGTGTTTCACGTCGAGCGACATACTTTGAACTCGTCGCCCCCGTTGCCGCGGCAACAACCCCGACGGAGGAAAGCGCAGAGGCAGGTTGGTGATAACCCAGGCCACTGCGAAACTCTCTATCGTAATAGGCAGTGCTGTTTAAATTGTTCCTTGGTTCTGGTTCGCAGCCGCAATCGCCGCTATTGCATCCACCGTTGTTCCCGCAATCACTAATCACAGGCAAGAGAGGCGTTCCCCGCATTTTCGAGGCGTCCGTGGCATCGACATCACCGTAGGGCACTTCCTGAACTCGCTCGAAGCCTTGCGTCATCACTTCCATATTGGACTGCACAACCGCATCGCCGAACCGTCCGAATTTCTTTTTGTACTGATTGAGTACAACACCGTGAAAGTGATCTTTGTCGATGTCATTATTTTCAAGAAATGGAGAGACTCGAAAGAACGCTCCCAAAAATGCGTTCCCTTGCATACGGAGTTGCAGGTCTGGACGATCAGTCGCGTTTCTTGCAATGTCAAAGCCGGGGAGAATGAACAGCCGAATGTTCTTATCGATGATTTGCTGGCGAATCTTCTGAGGCACGCGCGTCCAGGCGACTTCCGGAGTTTCATCGCTCTCCCAAACGAAGGCGCCGCCGTCCGCCATCCCATCGAGAGGATTCATGTGCGTGAACGCCTTGGGGTCACAACAAAGGACAACGTTGACGTGTCGCAAATCGCAGTTCACGCGAATTCGTTCCGGCGCGACCATCAGGAAGTAGGCAGTCGGAGCGCCTTTCTTTTCAGAGCCGTACTTCGGGTTGGCGCTGACATGCAGCAATTCTTTTGATCGACCGAACTCATCCTTTCCACCATCGCGCTGGCTGAGGTAATCACCGAATTCACCAATAATCGCACCCAGATTCTTCCCGGTCGTGATCATTCCCCAACCACCAATCGAGTGCAATCGAACGGCAATCGTCTGGTCTGGTAGTAACGATGGTGTTTCTTCGCTGCGAACCTCGTAAGGATGGTCGATTCCAACGGTGAAGTAATGAGTTCCGTCAGAGAGTCGCTTGCCATCCTTCCGCGCGGCGCGACCGGTTGCGTACTCCCACGCACCAAGAATTCCTTCGGGGCGGAAGTCCCGCGAACCTAAGCCGTATGAACCGCTGAAAATCTGGGGAATTTCTTCAGCTGAGAGACCTGGGTGACCATTACTCAATCCAGACTTGTGTAGCTCAAGGGACTTAGACAATGCCGTGCGCACATCGCGCGCCAGAGGATTGTCACTGGCGAGCGCTTCGTCTGTTCGTTCCAGAATGATCACATTCTTCCGCCCGCGCAGAGCCTTCGCAATGGCTGCCATCGGGAATGGCCTGATCACGTTGACATGAATCGAACCAACTCGTTCACCATGTGTCTCCTCGATATAATCGACTGCGGCTTCGACATTCTCGGCTGCTGACCCTAATGAGAGGAACACAGTCTCGGCTCCATCTGTTTTATACTCACTTAAAAGACCGTAGTGTCGGCCGGTCAGTTCACCGAACTCACGATAGGCAGCTTCCAGCATTCCGAGAATTGGCTCATAGAAGTTGTTACGTCTAGCCACGACGCCGTTCATGTAGTGTTCCTGATTCTGTACAGGACCGATCAGCGCTGGCTTCTTAAGATCAATCATTGATGGCAAACGAATACGAGATGGGCCGAATAGTTCGCGTTGTGCTTCTGTTGGACAGGGAATGATATCTTCCGGCGAACCCAGAAACTCGCGAATCAATTCCGCCTCGGGCATTAAGAATGTGCGTTCCAGATGTGATGTCAGAAAACCATCTTGGATATTCATTGCGGGTGTTAAAGCCAACTCAGCAACCCTGCGAGCAATGAGCGCCTGATCGGCAGCTTGCTGTGCATCGCGAGCCATGAGCATGATCCACCCGACATCAAGTGCGGCGTAGATATCGTCGTGACCGCAATGGACATTGAGAGCAAGTTTCGTCAGCGCCCGGGCTGCGACTTCCAAAACCATTGCCGAGAGTTTTCCCGGCGCGTGGTAGTATTGCTCGCTTGCGTAGGCAATGCCCTGCCCTGACGTGAAGTTGACGACACGTTTTCCGGTGGTGGAGTAAGCAGTTGCTCCCCCTTGGGCTGCGTGTTCACCTTCGGCCTCAATCGCAATTTTAGAACGCCCGAAAACGTTGAGCTTGCCTTCGGCGTACGAAAGCTGGAAGAGTTCGCCCATCTCGGTTGAGGGGGTAATCGGATAGAAAACCCCGGCATCAGCAAGTCTAGCTTCAGTGTGATAGGCAACCAACTGGTTCCCATTGGAGACGATTCGAATACCTGGATACTTTGGATTCTCGGCCATGTCTTCCCCCTACTGATTTTGCTTGATGATATTTAGTTTATATTTGCTCGTCTTAAAAAATGCGCGTTCGAATTGTGATAGTGAAGTTGTCTCTGCACTGCCCTGATGTTAACCGGTACTGTGCGATATTACCATCAAAATGCGATAAAACCGGTCTCTGATAACGGCAACAGAGACTCCTTTTCGTCGTTTACTGATTTGCTTATTGCCTGCTGGCAACGACAGAAATTATTTCACAAGTACATCGTTGTTCTGACGGGGAGGAGGCCAGGCTCGCTCTTCTTTCGCGTTGTGTCCATCTAACTGATCCTCACGAATGTGCATCGCCCCAGTATTCTTGAGCCAGTCCCACAAACTTTTCGAATGTCGGTTCGTGGAGTTCGCGCCTTGGGATAATAATGACTGACATTGAGGTCACAAAAACGAAAGCGTATTGGTCGTCGGTGGCAATGCGATCAACGCCCTTCCAATAATTTGCAGAATGACCAAGCACATGCTCCCGCCGAATTTCGTCCGGTGTGACAGTGAGCACTTGCTTTCCGAACGAAGCTGCGTTTGACCCGGATTCCAACAACGCTCTTACTGATCGACGTCGTGCAGTTTTTGCGAAGAGAGGAAAGAACAAGGCGGCAATCACGGCAGAAACCATAAACAAGAATCCTACCTCTTTTGAATAACACAAAATGAGGAGACCAAGAGCAAACGTACCGAGAGAGACAACCGCCAAGCTAGCAACGATCCGACGGCGGATTGCCGGGACATTCTTCGCCATGTAATCATTCAGGGCGACCACATCGTCTTCCGCCAATTCATATTCGATAGTCAGCGAAGTCATAGATTCTTCCAGTTGCAGGAACGATCTCGAATTCTTTCACGGAGAATCGTGATGCACAAGGACGGGGCAACCAAATTTTAGATGCAATGCCTTTTCCGATTGAAAAGTCCGGCGCAATTCGCGACTCTGTCTGAGGTTGATGTCATTTTGAAACAAGGATTGAGTTCATGCGATGCTTTGTGTTTGCTGCCTGTTTGTTTGTGTTGGGTGCCGGAGTCTGCCCTCTTCTTTCTGCCGGGGAAGCTGACGGGACTCTCGACATTTACTTTATTGACGTCGAAGGTGGGGCGGCGACGCTGATTGTCACTCCGGTGGGTGAATCGATTTTGATTGACTCTGGGTATCCCGATTACAATGGGCGCGACCGGGACCGAATTCTTGACACTCTTAAAAACGAAGCCAAGCTCGATCATCTCGATCACGCAGTCGTCACGCATTGGCACCTGGATCATTACGGCAACCACGCTTCGCTCGCCTCAATGATTCCGATTGATGAATACTGGGATCGAGGAATCCCTGATGCCTTAAAGGAAGACAAAAAGTTCCAGGAACGGATCGGTGCGTACCGTGCCGCGACTCAGAACAAATCCAACAAGCTCAGTGCAGGAGACGTTTTCGAACTCGACACCAAAGGGACTCCCCTGAAAATTACAGTCGTCACTGCAAGTCGAGAAGTGATTGCCAATCGCGGGAAGCCGAACCCATTTGCCGATCAAAATGAGCCAAAACCGAAAGATGAATCCGACAATGCCAGCAGTCTTGGCATTCTATTAGAATTTGGGGACTTCCGTTTTCTCTGTTGCGGCGATCTGACCTGGAACGTTGAAGCGAAACTGGTGACGCCAAACAACCCGCTCGGCAAAATCGATCTCTTCATGGTAACTCACCACGGATTACCGTTCAGCAACAACCCAGTGTTTGTGAAAGCGATTGATCCTGTTGTGGCTGTGATGTGCAACGGTCCTAAAAAAGGTGGTCACCCAACAACGATCGCAACGCTGCGGTCTTGTCCGTCGCTAAAACATCTGTACCAGCTGCACCGAAATGTGGCGTTGGGCGCCGACGAGCAGACCCCTCCGAAATTCATCGCCAACTCGGAACCAACCGTCAACTGCGAAGGGATCGGAGTTAAAACGACCGTCGCAGCAAACGGGACCAGTTATACGGTTCAAATTGGTCAGGCAGGCACGCGAAACGTTTACACGTCTCGGAGTTCAGAGCATTAAGAGCATCAAACGTTTTCGAGAAACTTTACCGAAGCCTGCCCTGAAAAGAGCGGGCTTTTTTTCTTTTGAGGAATCGAAATCGCGCCTCATGACAGGAACGTTGTAAGTTTCATTGTGGGTCCACCACCCTTCACAAAGACTTCACTCGTCTTTGTGAGCTTCATGAGTGTTTTCGTCGTGGGAGTTCCCGCTCCCACGACGAACCTCATTCCTCCTCTTGATTAAGGTTGTTGTCATGTTCTCTTTGAAATCGATTCTCCTTACGAGTTTGGTTTCTCTGATCGCAATCAGTTTCGGACATTCAGTAGATGCTGGTCGACGATGCAATTGCTCAAGAGGCTCCAGTAATTACGGAGCCGCTCTCACTCCGATTCCATATAGCGGCTCCGGCGTGTCAAATCATGAGGCGCCAATTGCGGCCTCATATCAAGCCGGTTCACATCAAGGTTACGGAACAAACTACA
>JAJDEL010000603.1 GCA_029259835.1 Planctomicrobium sp.
GGATTGCGGCTGCGATTTTTTCTGGACTCATCGCGTTGGGGTTAGTGCTGGCGTTCGTTCCTTGGGAGTACCGCGTTGAAGGAGACGGGCAGGCGATGCCAAAAAATCAGCACGAAGTCTTCGCTCCCTGGAACGGAAATGTGACAAAGGTTCTCGTTGAGAGCGGGCAAGCTGTTGTTAAGAATCAACCGTTGCTGCAACTTGAAAGCGATGATCTTGACGCCGAACGAATCGCGACGAAAAACGAGCAACTGGAAAAAGAAAAACTCGCCGCCGCACTCACGACTCAACGCGCTGAAGCGATTCAGCGCGACAATTCAGAGGAACTGATCCGACTCTCGACGGAATTAGCCCAAGCCGTGATTGAATTTGAAGGAGCAACCGCAAAGCTCGCCAAAATTGCAGATCGAATCGAAAAGCTGACGGTTCGCTCACCAGCAGATGGCGTTGTCTCGACCTTTCAGATTGATCTCTTGCTGAGGAATCGACCTGTCAATCGTGGGGAACTTCTCGTTGAAATCATGCAGCCCGATGGTCCCTGGCGATTAGAACTGCAAGTGCCGGAACATCGCATGGGACACATCATGGGGGCCCTGAATGCCAACGGCTCGACAGAATTGCCAGTCGATTACATTCTGGCGACCTCCGTCGAAAAAAACTACGAAGGAACACTTTCGCTTGCTGATATCGCAACTCGCTCCAGCGAATCCGAAGAAGCAGGCACGATTGTCGAAGTCTACGTCGACATCAATCCCGACGACATCTCGAAACAAAGCCTCGGCGCCGCCGTCACCGCAAAAATCCACTGTGGCAAAAAAAGTCTGTTCTACGTCCTCTTCGGAGACGTCGTAGAGTTCTTCCAAAGACATCTGTGGCTGTAGTCTGTTTTTCTTGCTCTATGCAGGGATGAAGCCTATACCTGAGAGCCAAATTCTACAAAATCACTATCTGTCTGGAATAAAACACCTCCGAATTCGATCTGTGCTGTCGTACCTGTCCTTTCAGTGGGGAGAACGAAATGCAGTGCTCGACTTATCGGTTGGCTTCTCTAGCTTGCCTACTCTTCGTTCCGGTTCTCGTCATTGGTTGCGGTGGCGACATGAAAAATGCGGAATCGTTTGCATCCACCGAGTCGATGAAAGTCAGCACCGCCGGGCAACTCGCGACCGCCGACAGTTCCATCGAACCAGGTGATTTAGAAAACGCTGAGATTCAGCGCAAGATTATCTATGAAGCTACGGTCGATCTCATTGTCACAGTCTTCGATGGTGTCCCTGAGAAGGTTCGGGAAATCGTCAAGTCATTCAGCGGGTATGTTTCCAGTTCCAGCCTGGAAGGCGCGTCAGGAGATCGCCGGACTGGGACATGGACGATCAAGATCCCATCCGATCAATACTCGGAATTCCTCGATCAGGCAGGCAAGCTCGGAGAGTTACAATCGCTGCGCGAAGAGACAACAGAGGTGACTGCGGAGTTTTACGATTTGGAAGCAAGAATCCGAACGAAGGAACAAGAGGAAGCCCGGATGCTCAAGCATCTGGAGGAAGACACGAAAGAACTCAAAGACATCCTCGCTGTCGAGAAAGAACTAATGAGACTTCGCAGCGAACTGGAACGCTCGAAAGGGCAGATGCGATTGCTCACGCACAAAACAGACTTCTCCACAGTCACACTCTTCATCCGCGAATTCCGTGATTTCGAACCTGAACAGCGAGCGGCATTCGGCGTTGAAGTGAAACGGTCTTTCAACCAATCCATCAACCACATTTCCGAGCTCTTAAGAACGTTGGCAATCGCCTTCGTCGTTCTCTTCCCGTGGCTACTCTTATTTGGGATCCCATCCATTCTGCTGACGTTTCTAATCAGGCGAAAATTCAAAACAAAAAATCGATAACTTCCCCGATCATGGACAAAGTTCAAAATCGTTTCGCAGTCATTTGCAACCCATTTTCTCAAACTTTTTTGGCTTCTCTTTAACTTTCGAAACTTCCCAAAACAGTTTCTCGACGGACGTTCAACGAGACGTATACTTGGAGTGTCAAGTGCTTACGGCAGCAACTAATTTTTTTTGCCGTCAGCAGAATCGTTATCGCCGCCGCCAGTCAGAAACGGGGGGAAAGATGCCGACAGAGTCTGTTCGACCGAGTATTGCGGAAACATCTTATCGGATGTTCAACCGTCCATTGCATCCAGAATTGTTCGACCCAGTCATCGTCGGGCGAATCAAAGCCGATAAATACGACATGGCGGTCGGGATCTGTGAGGGAGGGCATTTTCTTCAATTCACTTCTGGTGAACAGACTCTTGTTGAAGTGACCGCGCCAGATCAGCAGCAACTCTCAACATTTGGATTGCAGCGAACCTACTTCTACAATGAGCAAGAAGAAGTTCTCTACGAAACCGGTGATCCATTTCTTTATCACTTCGCTGGTGAAGTCGATGTCGTTAGCTTTTCCGTGTTCACTCGCGTTCAAATGGAACTTGAAGACGAATGCTCGAAGGTTTTTCTGTCTCATCAATTTCCCGCGCAGAACCGCTTCATGCCTGGCGCGCTCAGCCTGATTCGTGTTGAAGGGAACGAAAAAATGCTTTCTGTACATACTTTTCACACATTCCCTGAAGATTTGGCTGTTCTACGAACGCAAACACTAATTGAACTCGACTGAGGGACCACGCGAACTGAGAGAGTCGAAGCAAAAGCCCGGCATTTTGAAAATGCTGGGCTTTTTTGCGATGGCCTTGAGTTGCCGCAAGGTCCTCTACGCTTAATACTACGTGGAAGATTCACTGACGATCTCCCAATTTCGCCATACATTGACAATGTACGGCAACGCAATTTCGATAATGATCATGTCCACGACGACGCTTTCTGAATTTCAAACTCGACTTCAAGAGATCTTCCCATCCGAAGATATTCTCGCATCGGAAGACGAGTTGATCGTCTACGAGTGTGACGGTTATGTGGTCGAAAAACGCGTCCCTGATGTTGTCGTCTTCCCCACCACTACCGAACAGGTCATCAGTACAGTCAAACTTTGCAACGAGTTCGACCTCCCATTCGTTCCGCGCGGTGCAGGGACAAGTCTTGCCGGAGGGACACTGCCGGTCGGCGGGGGAGTGATGATTTGCCTAACGCGGATGCGTCAGATTCTCGAAATCAACGAACGCGACCGTTACGCCATCGTCGAACCAGGGCTGGTCAATGTCCATCTAACGCAGCGGCTCAGCGGTTCTGGATTGCATTATGCACCGGACCCGTCTTCGCAAGGCGCATGCACGATCGGTGGAAATGTCGCAACGAACTCTGGAGGACCACACACTCTGAAATACGGAGTGACAGTCAACCATGTGATAGGCCTCGAAGTTGTTCTTCCGGATGGAGAACTTGTGCAGCTTGGAGGCCCGTGCGAGGATCTTCCAGGACTCGACTTGACCGGCCTGTTCGTCGGCAGTGAAGGGACATTTGGAGTAGCAACCAAAGTTTGGGTAAAGCTGACTCGTAACCCTGATGCGTACCGGACGATGCTGGGCGTGTTCGAAACTGTCGCAGATGCGACCGCGGCGATCTCTGGAATCATCGGAGCAGGGATTATTCCTGCCGCACTGGAAATGATGGATCAGGGAATCGTTGGCGCATTGGAAGACGCTTTCCACTTTGGGTTTCCACTTGATGCTGGGGCGGTCCTTCTGATTGAAGTTGATGGACTTGAAGTCTCTGTCGATGCGGAAAAGCAGAAAATTATTGATCTCTGTCATCATCACGGTGCCAGGGAGGTACGCTTCGCGAATACTCCTGAGGAACGTCAATTGCTTTGGAAATGCCGTAAGCAGGCGTTCGGAGCCATTGGGCGACTTGCCCCCAGTTACTGCACGCAAGATGGCGTCGTCCCGCGAACAAAACTTCCGCAGATTCTGGAGTTCATCCTCGAAGTTAGCGAGCGACACAACATTCGAATCGTCAATGTCTTCCATGCCGGAGACGGAAACATCCATCCAATTTTACTTTTCGATGAACGCGATGCCGAGCAAACAAAAAGCGTGATTGCCGCTGGTGATGAAATCCTCTCTAAATGTCTTGAACTCGGCGGCAGTGTGACTGGTGAACATGGAATCGGTGTTGAAAAAGTCAGCTTTATGGATCAGATGTTTACTGAAACTGACGTCGAAGTCATGACTGATATCCGTACCGTTTTCAATCCCGATGGTCGCTGTAGTCCGAGTAAAATCCTCCCCACCGCTGGTGCCTGTGGCATGGAGCACATCGAACGAGATAAACCAGGAAGACGCGCAGCAATGTAAGCACAGCGTCTTTTTTAAAACTATCACTCTCATCATATCAAGGAAAATAAAATGTCACGATCTATTGGAAACTGTATCGCCGATTCTCTGGAGCTGAGTCTTGGGTATACCGAACGTCTTATGAAAGACGTCCCGGCCGAAACGTTTGCGAGATTTGCAAGTGTCGGAGATGTTGCAGTCAATTCGAATCATCCAGCGTTTATCCTCGGGCACCTCAGTATCTACCCAACGAAAATTGTCGAGCAACTTGGGCATGACCCTTCGGAGGTCGCAGTGACTGATGCTTATCAGGAATTGTTTAGCCCTTCAGCAAAGTGTCAGGATGATGTCGGCGGAGCAATTTATCCGCCAATGGAAGAGGTTACGAAGCTGTATTTCGATGGATACCGAATTGCACTCGACAAGCTGCGCGCAGCTTCAGACGAAGTTTTCCAAAATGAAAATCCAGGTGAAGGAAGAATTAAAGAACTCTTCCCAACTCTAGGCAGTATGCACGGATTCTATGTCAGTGGACACATGATGATGCACCTCGGTCAACTCAGTGCCTGGCGCCGCATGCAAGGAATGGCCCCGGCATAGGGCATTTGAGAATTAAATCGCCGTATGTTTTTTCATGTTCGGCGAACTTACTTCTTGATGACGTCTAAAGCAGAGCC
>JAJDEL010000604.1 GCA_029259835.1 Planctomicrobium sp.
GTCAAATACGGCTGCACGACCCTTTGGGTATTGGCTCAATTTTGGCTTCAGAAGTTGAGAATGGGAAAGTTCAAAATTTTTGACGATTTCTCTCACTGAAAAACGTTTGATACATTAGACTCGCGAAGTTGGGTTCTTGCGATATCAAGCAACTGAAGTCGTGACACGCACCATTTTCTGAATCATGCTGAGACCGAAAAAGAAAACTGGCATTTTCCTCGCCATTGCGTCATTCGCAATGATGCTCGTAACTCAGTGGTTGCACTCTCCGTTGCACCATTTTGTCGATGCCATTGCGTCTGAAGACCAACGAAACAGCCACCAACAAAACAGTGAGTGTGAAGATCAGAAAACGTCAGAGTCGTCACACTGCCACTCTCACCACGCTTCACACTCGCATTCGCACTGCCATTCGCATCCAACTGCAGAGAATGAGAAAAGTGACGCAACCTCGGAGAGTCATCCTCCTTGCGATCACCATCACCCTGATGGTGACTGTGAGATCTGTCAATTTCTTGCTGAAAAGTGCAGTCAATCACAAATTTCTGTTGGACTGACTGGCACAGAATCAGTTGAGGCGGCTTCTGAATCAGCCGCAGAGATCGTTGAGTCTCAAACTCGGTTCCGCTTCTTTGTTCGCGGCCCACCTTCGCACGCCTAGAACGTTTGACAAATCTGGGATGTCGGGTAATCGGTTTGAAAAATCGCTCCGTGGTCGCTCTGCATGAGTGATTTCGTTCCGTCATTTCCTGCATTGATGCTCATGCGTTCTCTCTAAAGCTCGACCACGATGACCCTGCTGCGCGCTCTTTTGCTGCGCAGTGAGAATTCGTCTGTTGTCTATTCTCCGGCGAATTTTTCGTTCGTCGGCGCTCTTTATTCATTGCTTTGTATTTATTCAATTTTTTCATTTTATTCTTGGAGAACCTCCATGCGCCGTTCCATTCGTACAGGATTTACACTGATTGAATTGCTGGTTGTGATTGCCATCATCGCAATTCTAGTTGCCCTGCTCCTTCCAGCGGTCCAGCAGGCACGCGAAGCAGCCCGTCGCGCCAGTTGCAAGAACAATATGAAACAAATCGGGCTGGCTCTCCACAACTACCACGATGTCCACAATTCGTTCCCATCAGGATGGATCGGTGTCGAAAACGGCCTTGCAAACGCAGAAGGGGAAAGCGGTTTCGGATGGGGAACAATGTTGCTTCCCTATCTGGATCAGTCACCACTTTACAACAACATGAATTTTTCAATCGCAATGGATGTCGCTCCCAACCGCGACTTGTTGAAGACTGTTCTCCCGACATTCCAGTGCCCCAGCGACCCTAAACCGGAGACATTCCGAATCCCGGATCGAAATGGATCTGACATTGAGTTGGCAACGTTCAATTACCCAGCAGTTTTTGGAACGGTTGAACTCGACGGCTGCGAAAACGCTCCTGGGACGGCTCCGGTCTCAGCATCCGGACAGTGCTTGAGCGATGGGGCTTTCTTTCACAACAGTGCGATCCAGTTCCGGGATTTCACGGATGGCTCCAGCTCAACTTTCGTCGTCGGTGAACGGACCACTTTCCACGACCCTGTGACGGATGAGGCTTTCTACGGAACGTGGTCAGGTGCCTTACCAGGAGTTGAAGAAGCTCCGGCGCGGACTCTTGGTCACGCCGAACACCCTCCGAACGAAAATGACCACCCGGAAGATTTTGGGAGTTCACACACCGGGGGAGCGCAGTTTGTCCTCGGAGATGGTCACGTTATTTTTGTCAGTGAGAACATTGACGAAGGAGTCTTTCAATCACTTTCGACCCGAAACGGAGGTGAAGTCGTTAGCGAATTTTGACATGAGAAAATCAATATTCCCGACGAGCAACTCACGGGGCAGCTCAGGTTTCACCTGGACTGCCTCAGTCAGCCGACGAAGCCTCCAGCATCAACTTCGGCCGCACAACTCTTTGGGTACTGGCTCAATTCTGGTTGCAGAAACTGAGACTGGGTAATGCCCCTCATCCCTGTTTGGAATAATGCCTTGATGCGAGCAAAGTGAGGATTCCAATTCCGAACAGTAACAAAGAGGACGGCTCGGGGACGACCGCTTCTTCAGCCAAGGTCACTCGCAGCATAAATCCTTCATCTCCCGCACCGCTTCCGTCACGGAAAAGTTGGAGATGTCGCCCAGGAATGTTTGTGTCGATGAGTTGATATCCAAATCGTAATTCAAGTTTGTCTGGATTGTTCAGCCAGACCGAAGAGATCGATCCTGTGATGTCACCCACGCCTCCGAACCCGATCGCCCCTGGCGCTGACCCGGAGTTTGACGGATTGTTTCCCGTGAACGTATACAGGTTTGTGTAAGAACCCGTTCCAAATGTTGCTGGCGTTGCGACATCTCCAAAAATTTGGTCATTAAATGATTCGTCACCCCACGGAGCAAATTGGAAGAGGAAGTTTCGTGAAATTAACTCGACTTGAGCGATCTGTCCTGAGACCGCCGAAAAGTCAAAACCCATTGTGGATGTCGCAAACGTATTCCACGTGGAATTGGCTCCCACGCCGAATCCACCAGCAACACCTGGAGCTTGAAGGTTAAAAGTGCCGCCATCGCCGGTTCGTTCCCACGAAGTGGGATGTGCCCCATTATTGCCGGAATTCGTCAAAAAGAGGTCGTTGAGAGGCGTTGCGCCGAGCGGTGTTGCCACACCATTTTTGACGAGGTTATTCGTCTTCGTGTAGTAACGCAGTTCGTAAACGTTAGCTTGGAAGTCTCCGTCCAAGACAGTGAAGACGCCACCCTGAGATTCAGAGACCGGAAAAAAGCAAATAGCAATCAAAAAGAAACGGCGCATCGAGACTCCCCTAAATAAGTTAGTAGACTCACCAATCTGTGTTACATGTTGATTTTTGTGTTCACCAAAAACAACTCTTTGCACTGAAAAATGTTCAAGCGAAACCACCGATTCCTTTCAATGGGAGCAACGCATTGCTGTGCGGTAACAGAAACGGTCTGAATTTACGCGATAATGTCGTGCGCAACTTCTCCGTGGATGTTTGTGAGTCGGAAGTCGCGACCGCCGTAGCGGTAGGTCAGTTTTGTGTGGTCGAGGCCGAGCAAGTGGAGCATTGTCGCGTGGAGGTCGTGCAGGTGAACTCCTCCATCAGTCGCCTTGTAACCAAGTTCATCGGTGGTGCCGTGCGTCAATCCACCTTTAACGCCTCCGCCTGCGAGCCACGCTGTGTAACCTTCGGCATTGTGGTCACGTCCGATGGTTTCTTTGCCTTCCAAGACTTGCGTTTCCGGTGTGCGACCAAATTCTCCGGTCCACAGGACGAGTGTCTCTTCCAGCAGGCCACGTTGTTTCAGGTCAGCAAGCAGAGCGGCAATCGGTTTGTCGATCTGCTCTGCTTTTGATTTGAACTTGTCCAGATTACTGTGATGATCCCAGCCGCTGGAACTGACCTCGACGAACCGAACGCCGGATTCAACCAGTCGTCTAGCCAACAGGCATTGCCGACCGAAGTCGTCGGTACTACCTCCGCCAATTCCATAGGCTTCGAGTGTCTCTTTCGATTCATCACTCGTGTTGAGAACTTTGGGAACTGCGGACTGCATTCGGTCACTGAGTTCCAGTGAATCAATCACTCCGCGGACGTCTTCGGTTTGCCCCAGCAGTTGCTGGTTCATCAACTGAGACAGTTCCAGTGACTTGCGCGCAGCGCTCTGATTGAGTCCGTGATTGGAGGTCAGATTACTAATCGTCGCGTCCTTGATTGGTCGCCCTTCCCAGCCGAGCCTTGTTGCCTGGTACGTGCTGGGCAGAAACGCGCTGCCATAGTTGGCCGGACCGCCAAACGTTCGAGTCGGCTTCACAGTGAAGAAACCTGGCAAGTCCTGATTCTCACTTCCCAAGCCATAAAGAACCCACGCTCCAAACGAAGGGCGCACGAATTGAAACTCACCTGTGTGAAGCATTGGTACAGCGATCGGATGAGCACGACTCGGTGCCGACATCGCGTTGAGCATACACAACTCGTCGGTCTGCTTTGCGAGATGTGGGAAAGCATCCGACACCCACATACCGCTTTCACCATGCTGTGCGAACTTCGCCAGCGGGGCGAGCAACTTCCCGTTCTTCACGCCTTTCTTTCCGCCACCAGCCTTCAAAGCCGGTTTGTAATCGAACGACTCAAACTGTGATGGACCGCCTGCCATGAACAGGAAAATCACTCGTTTCGCTTTGGGGGTGAAGTGAGTCGCACGTGGAGAAAGCAGACCGGCAGCGGCTCCGCCAGGAGCAAGACCAGTCAAAGTGAGACCACCCAAACCACACGATGCGGCTTTGAGTAATCCACGGCGCGAGATCGTTTGTTGTGATGAATTGAGAGCCATTGGAAAAGTCTCCATGTGAGGTGATGATCATTAACCTTCGGCGTCGACGAGATATCGGAACTCAGCCGTTGTGTAGAGTGTCAGGAACCACGCCGACCAGGCATTAACGTCTTTGGAGTCCCCTTCCTTCACCTCGGCTTGCTTGATCTCATTGATCAGTTGTAACGCGGCGTTGCGTTCAACTTCGGATGGTTCGCGCCCTAAACTCCACTGTATCGCCAGTGACACGCGACCGGCATCGTCGCTGGCTTCTGTCGATGCGATTAGTCGTTGTGCCGCAATCCTTGCTTGCTCGGCAACGAACTTTGAATTCCGCAAGTAGAGCGCCTGTGACGGGACGTTTGTAATCGCACGTGCCCCACTGACTAAACTTGGAGATGGGAAATCGAATAGTTCGAACAATTCTGGGACGTAGTCGCGAACAACCGGCAAGTAAACGCTGCGATGATTGCTCGGAGGTTGAATCTTCTCGGTGGAAATACTGCGAACCAACTTGTCACCGAGAGGTGTGACTGTCGAACCGACTGGTCGTTTGAGGTCGAGTTTTCCACTGACCATCAGTATCGCGTCGCGAATCGCTTCAGCGTCGAGTCGTCGCGGACTCGCTCGCCACAGCAACCGATTGTTTGGATCAACTGTTAAGCTTTTTTCGTTGATGGCACTGCTGAGTTGATACGTCCGGCTGAGGACCATCGCACGCACCATTTTCTTGACTGACCAGCCTTCGTTGACGAACCTCAATGCCAGTGAATCGAGCATTTCCGGGTGCGATGGTAGTTTGCCAATCAGTCCGAAGTTGTCGACGGTCGGCACGATGCCACGACCGAACAGATGATGCCAGATTCGGTTCACCATGACGCGCGATGTGAGTGGATTGTCCGGGTGGGTGATCCATTGTGCAAGTTCCATTCGACCACTGCGAGTTGGATCGACTGGTGCTGTATTCGGGATGTTGACCGCAGACAGGAATCCGCGCGGGGCAACTTCGCCGCGTGTTCGGAAGTCACCGCGAATCGCGATCTTGGTATCAGCAGGTTTCGCGCGGTCACGGACACTCATCGCGTACTGAGGTCGCGGTGGTCGATTTTTCTTGAGTTCTTTCAGACTCGCGTCCAACTTTGCGACTTCATCTTTCAATGCCTTGGCGTGTGCAGTTGTCGCCGTCAATTTCGCGGTTGCCTCGTCGAGTTCCTTTTGTGCTGTCTCCTGCTCAGACGTGTCCGCCGTAGCCGAATCACCTTCTTCTGTTGCTGTGGATTCGCCTCCGGTTTTTGCGGCTGCCGTTCTTGCCGTCACCGCAGCGAGTAATTCTTCTGCATTGGTCCTTTCCTTGACTGCCAACTCCACTGTTTCGGTCGCTTTTTTCAGCTCTGTCTGCTTGTCAGCCAAAGGTTTTTCGGCCTGCGTGATTTTCTTCTCGTGCTGCTCTGCAGCGTCGTGAAGGGCTTGTGCTCCTTTTCCAATCGGCAGCAAGTCTGTTGGATTATTGCTGTACTTCTGCTTGATCGTACCGTACAACGGCTCGGTACTGAGGAAGATGCCCGCCATGGAGTAGTAATCTTTCGTCGGAATTGGATCGAACTTATGGTCATGGCAGCGAGCACAAGAGACTGTCAATGCGAGCGTCGACTTTGTGACAACATCGATCTGGTCGTCAGCGATGTTCATCTGGTAATCGGTCCCAGACGAGTTATGACGCTTCGGTCCGAACGCCAGCATACTCGGAGCGATTCGTCGCGACTCAACCATCTCTGGTGTTTCATCTTTCGCACTTGGCAATAAGTCACCAGCAATTTGTTCACGTAGGAAGACGTCGTATGGCTTGTCGGCGTTCAGTGAATCGATCACGTAGTTTCGGTAGGGCCATGCGTGTGGATAGGTGAAGTTGAATTCCATGCCGCTCGACTCTGCATAGCGGACAACGTCGAGCCAGTGGCGTCCCCAACGTTCGCCGAACTGAGGACTCCCCAGCAATTTGTCCACAAGTTTTTCCAGTGCCTCTGGAGACTCGTCGGCAAGAAACGCATTCACATCCTGCGGAGTCGGTGGCAGGCCAATAAGGTCGAAGTAAACGCGACGTACCAATGTTCGGCGGTTTGCATCGCGAGCAGGCTTCAAGCCTTCTGCTTCGAGGCGAGCAAGTACGAAATTGTCGATCATGGGATCGCGCGGCCAGTTGGCATCTTTCACCGCAGGTGGCTTCACGACCAGTGGTGGTAAGAATGACCAGTGCTGCTTCGCTTCATCGAGCCGTTGCTCCTTTGCCGTTGGTCCCTTGTCTTCACGTGTATCTGGTGCTCCTAGACGAATCCATTCTTCAAACGCTGCGATCACTTCTTTGGAGAGTTTCTTCTCGGGCGGCATCGCTGAGACATCGTCTTCGTGTCGCAGCATCTGGAGCAATCGGCTCTGGTCGACGTGGTGAGCCTCTAGCATCGCGCCTGTATCTCCACCGCGCAACATCCCGGAAGGCGAATCCAACTCCAGGCCACCTTCAATGCTTTCGCCATCTTTCGAGTGACACTCGTAGCAATGCTTGACCAGGACAGGCAGAATTTTGGATTCGAAAAGCTCTGTCCCTTTGGCAACTGCTTTCTGCGGAGGCTCTTCAGCAAACAGGAACCCACCTGTCAGAAAGATCGAAAACAGCGTGAGCAAACAGAAGCGTGGGCGCATCATCATACTGACCTCACAGCATGTCTTTTCAGGTGGGAAAATGGATCAGCTACCGACATGCGCGTAGCGGATTTTGGTGGGCTTGCCGCAGAGCAAGTGGGCGAATTCGCTCACTTTTGTGTGCTCAATGGCACAGGTGACAAATTGTCGTTGGGAATGCAGGATCGCCACAAACCGCTTCATAGAGGCGACAAAGCCCCTTCATCACGATCAACTGTGGTTCTCGCTAAGACAATAATTGCAACTGCCGTACCAAAAAGTGCAGGCTCTGATGCCGCAAGCTCATGAAGCACATCGAATGTGGAGAGAGACTCACTCGAAGACTTGTGCGATCAACTTCAATGAAGCTTATTCCAAGACATGAAAACTACGCTCAGTTACAGCTTTCGTAGAGTGACCGAATCGATTTGAATCGTTCGGCCGCCGTAGCGATTCGGGTTTGTACCGAGCATGATGCTGCCGGGTTGATAGTCATCGAGGACGAATTTTGGAACCACGATTTTTCCGTCGACTTCGATTGAGAGAACCTTGTTAAGCACTCGGAGTGTGGCGGTACTTTTTCTTCCGAGTCGTTTACTGCCGATGTTCGTATACGCACCATTGAGTCCGTCCGCGATTCTTCGAACTCTCCAGGCGTCATTTTTGACCAGCTGTTCCTGCTCAATGCGGTAGCCAGTCGACTTATTGTTGTCCCAACCGACAAGCCAGAAGACATAGCCCTTCATCTCCATGTTGCCAACGATTGTTATCTCAAAATCGTCCGCGTTTTTGTCAATTTCGATGATCGTGTTTTTCTTCGATACCGACTTGACGAAACCCGCAGTCAATTCCATAGCGTGTGTTGCCTTAACTGGTTTGTCACCACTTGACCCAATCGTAGGGAGTATCTCAGGCGCTGCAACCGAGCCGCTTGCGAGCAAGTCTTGCAATTTTGCTTTGGCAAAAGATTCAGCACTTGGAGTTTGAATTGTTGGAAATTCGCTGAATGTCTCTGGTGTTTCTGTGATCTCGATACTCTTCAAAACAATCCGTTTGCCAGGGTATCGTCCTGGCCTTGTTCCCATAATGACCATGCCTGGATGGTAGCTAGCCAACTTGAAATCACTGAAAATTGCTTTATTGTGGAACAAGACAGAAAGATCACTTCCCTTCACAACGATGTTCAAAGTGCCTCTCCCCAACTTTGAGTCGGGAAAAGACTGTTCTGCTCTCATGATGTGCCCATCTTGATATTCCGACAAGCGCCATTGTCCGAAATTGACGTATCGGTTGTGATAGAGCAGGTAGCCTGATTGCGAGTTCTGATCCCAACCAAAGAGAAAATAGATCATCCCTTTGCCATCGAGTTCCCCTAGAAGTTTGAGATCAAAATCGGAAACGACATCACTCACTTGCATGGCAGTCGTTTGACCGCTTGTGGAAACGAGTTGGTTCTCAACGATCCTAAACTCACCATTCACTGCAATGTTTCCAAATTTCATGTCTGGTATTTGAGTGACAAATTCGGAAGGGAAGATTGTTCGGTCGCGTGGTTCCCCGATTTTCGTTACCGTCGGTCTTGGAGTTGAAGGACGACTGGTGCTGCTGCCGGAGTCTCCGCCAAGTTGAGTCATTTTGAGAGTCGATTTCCCGGCGTCGAGTTCGAACTTGAAGTTGCCGAGGAAGCTCATGCCGAGCAGCGGTTCTGCATTTGTTGCTTCGGCACCGAGAACAGCACATTCAACATTTTTCGCGGTGAACTTCCCGAGACGCATCGATTTGATTGTCATCTTGTAGCCGCTGATCGTTCTTCCATCGGCGACAACCATGCGGATTTCGGGATCATTCTTACCAGGCTTGATGCCCAGCTTGATCGCATCTTCATAGGGCAACAGAACAATACTCGCCCCGGAGTCGACGACCATTTCAGTCACCTCATCGCCAATCGTCACACTTGCCCAATACGTGTTTCGCTCACGCCGCAACGGAATGTTTTCAGAAAGAATTCCGTCTTCGAATCGTTCCAGCTTGCGAAGATTCGCCAGGTATCCTTTTGACGGTTCAAGTTTAATATTCACGCCTTTGAGCATGTTGTACTTACGTATCAAGCCATACGTGACACGTTCATTTTTGGAGTACCGACCGTTGATTTTATCAGTAGTTTTCCGCATTTGAATAATGTGAGAGATTACGGCGTCACGTGTTTTGCTGACTTCTCCGTGAACATCAGATTCAAGTTTTTTAAGGTTCTCTTTTTTTTGATAAGCCAATCTCAAACGTCCATCGATTGCGTTGATTGCTCCAATTAAACGATTGTTGGTGACGACATCACTTACATTCGCCAGTTCGATGTTCAACTGCGTTGACTGCTGATTGAGCTTGACAATCTGCGCGTCAAGATTGTTGACCGCACGTTTGAAATCGCTGTACCGCTTTTCAGCAGTCACTGCCAGCCGGCGCAGTTTCGTGACGTCTCGCAACGCTTTGCTGAATTCAGATTCAGAAGCAAGAAAAGCTGTAGTCGATGAAATGCGGACTCCTTCCTCTTTGAGTTGCGCCACAATCTCTTTTGTTGCAGCATCATCGGCTGCCTGAATCCAGCCTGAAGTCAATACCGCGATAAATGCCAAAAGAAGAATTTGCCGCCCGACCATGATGGTCTCCCGTTGAGTGAGATGAATGATTCTGGATTGTAATCCGGATTGTCTTCTGAATTCAATAACTTTCGCACTTGATTCTACTTGTTCACGCATTGTCGAGAAGCATCTGGAAATCTAAGCAGCAGCGATGAATGAGCTAGCTAGAATCGATTCCGCGCCCATACCAACGCTGAAATTACAGTGTGCGAAGAATCTTGTTATGATTTCAGGCAGTGACTTCCCATGGCAGTTCGCGCACTTGATAAACTCGATTCAGCATGCCCCATTCTTCTGACGATAGCCCGAAAAATTCACCGCTTGAGCTGACTCCGGTTCAGGATGTGGAAGAATTGGAATCATCCCGGGGTTTGAGTCTGCGGTCCGGACGAGTTCCGAATACTGTTGCCGGCTACGATGTTCTGCGCTGTCTCGGGGAAGGTTCGTTTGGGATGGTCTGGCTGGCTCGGGAACGGAAGACCGGTCGGCATGTTGCGATCAAATTTTTCACGAATCGTCGCGGTCTCGATTGGACTCTACTGACAAGAGAAGTTGAAAAATTGGCGGTGCTGGATGCATCGCGCGATGTCGTGCGGTTACTCGATGTCGGCTGGGATCACGATCCACCTTATTTTGTGATGGAATACTTGCCTCACGAGTCGGTGGCGAATCTATTGGAATCGGGGCCACTGCCGGTCAAGCAAGCTGTCGAGATTACGAAGTCGGTCGCGCGGGCATTGGTCCATGCTCACGGGGCTGGCATCCTGCACTGCGATATTAAACCTGCCAACATTTTACTCGACCATGGTGACGAAGCCCGGCTGGGAGACTTCGGGCAGTCGCGTCTTTCTTCGGATCAGTCGCCAGCACTGGGGACGTTTTATTACATGGCGCCGGAGCAGGCGACGCTCGATGCGATCCCGGATGTTCGCTGGGATGTGTATGCCTTAGGCGCGGTCTTGTACCATCTCCTCACAGGCGATCCACCTTACTTTTCCGAGAACGCGCAGCACAGAATTTCAAATGTTGCCACGTTGGCGGAGCGGCTTACAGAATATCGAAAAACGATTGACAGATCTCCGGCGCCAAATGAGCATCGGAACGTTTCCGGAATGGATCGGGAACTCATCGCTCTTGTCGACGAGTGCCTGAAAACTGATTCGGCCGAACGGATCCCGAACCCGCAGGTCGTCCTTGATCGCCTGGAGCAACGAGACGTCAACCGTGCCCGTCGTCCGCTGATGTGGTTAGGATTATTGGGGCCGGTTTTGTTTTTACTGATGCTGCTTTGGATCTCCAGCACGGCTGTCCCGGTTGCAGTGCGTGAAGCAGAGATCAATCTTTATGAACGAGCACTCACCAGCGATGCCGCCACTGTGCGTCTGTTAGCAGCAAGCGTTGATCAGGAACTTCTTGAAAGAACTGACGAACTCGAACGTCTGGCGAAACGACTGCCTGCCTTCGATGGCGAAGAAACTCTCGACGGATTTCGCGAGGACTTTGAAGAGATTTTGGATGAGTGGAAGGCAGAGGCGAACGAACGTTTTGATAAGCAATTACGAACTCAAGATTTAAGTTTATTCTTAACAGATCGTGAGGGCGTGCAACTTTACCGTGCGCCGTGGCAAGATTCGGTTGGTCGGACTTTTGCCTACCGAGATTACTTTCACGATCTGGGACGGGAATTACCCAAAGGAACAGAAGTCGGTGGTGTCGTTCAGCCCCGCAAAACATCTGGAGTTTCTCTTGCTTTCCGCAGTAGTAATACAATGCAGTACATGGTGGTCGTCGCCGTGCCGATCTGGGATCGGTCGCATGAGGAAGTGATTGGCGTCTTGGCGAGATCGATTCACCTCACTGATTTACTCAGTCAGTGGGAACGCCGCATCCAACAGAATCCTCAACAAGACGAAGTGCAACCGGCTCAGGATCGCTTTCTATCGCTCGTCGACATGCGCGAAG
>JAJDEL010000605.1 GCA_029259835.1 Planctomicrobium sp.
TTACTGTTTGGATCCCTGTAAATCACTGAGCGAATCCTTATCTTTTCAATTATATCAATGATCGAACGTTACCGAAAACAGATTCTCTTCGATGGTGTTGGAGAGGAAGGGCAGCAGCGGCTTCTGAACAGTCGTGTTGCATTGGTGGGGTGCGGGGCGTTGGGGTCGGTGATTGCACAAACGATTGTCCGGGCAGGTTTCGGGTTTGTGCGATTGATTGACCGAGATTTCGTTGATCTCTCAAATTTGCAAAGACAGGTCCTCTACGATGAATCTGATGTCGAACAGCGACTCCCGAAGGTCGTCGCTGCCGCTGTGAAACTCACGGCAATTAACAGCGAAATTGAGATCGAACCTGTCTTGGCAGACGTCAGCTTCGAAAACATCATCGACTTGACCAAAGACGTTGATCTGATCATTGATGGAACGGACAACTTTGAAGTTCGCTTTCTCATTAACGATGCTGCCGTTGAAACCGGCACCCCTTGGATTCACGCTGGCTGTGTCGGCAGTCACGGGCAGGTGATGACGATCATCCCTGGCGAGACTCCTTGTTTGCGCTGTCTGATGCCGGAGATTCCTGATCCAGGCAGTGCCGAAACGTGCGACACCGCGGGAGTTCTGGCTTCGGCAATTCAGGTTGTCGCTTCGTTGCAAGTCGTCGATGCGATCAAGCTGTTGACTGGGCAAAAAGAATTGATTTCACAGTCGCTGACGATTGTCGATGTTTGGGATGGCTCGCTACGGAAGCTGGACATTTCGAAGCTGAACGAATCACAAACGTGTCCCTGTTGCTCTCAAGGTGACCGCGTCTGGCTGGAAGGGGAACGCGGTTCGCAAACATCAATTTTGTGTGGGAGAAATTCCGTGCAGATTTCTCCATCAACAAAGATGTCGCTCCCGTTCGCTGAGTTACAAGAGAGGCTGGAGCAAATGGGGGAAGTGAAGAACAATTCGTTCCTGTTGATTTTCAAACCGAAAGAATCGGACCACGAAATCACAATATTCCAGAATGGTCGCGCGATTATTGGCGGCACAGAAGATCTCAGCGAAGCGCGACAACTCTATGCCAGATATCTTGGCTACTGAGTCACGCCGTTGATGTCGATTTCTTCGACATCAGAATCTTGAGCAGATTGTTGCGCGCCGCTGGCATCTTCTGCTGTTGCTTCGATGCGCCTCATTCCGAAAATTGTCAGCATGAGAAACACGATGGCAAACATTCCAATCAGAAGAAAACTGACCGTGCTATCTATCGTTTGTCCGCTGTTTGATGCTGACATGCTATGATCTCTTTTAAAAATTGTAAACCTGAAAAATTAGTTCTCCTGTCTCCAGTAGCTGTAAGATCAGCGAGGAAAGAATTCCAATCTCAGCGGGACGAACGCCCGACGGTGAAAACCTTAAGGTCGAAACCTGCCCCCATGATGATCAGGTGCTCGGACCAGTTGCAATGTTATTTTCCAGCTTCGATATCGTCCGACACACGCGATAACATGACAACGCCGTTAACCGTTACAATAGAACCAGAACGACTGAGACAAATCGGCCCGTTTTCTGTTTTGTGGTGTTCAATATCAGAGTACAATTTCACCTCCACTTCATTTTTCGATTGAGTCATCACAATGAGAGTTTTGAATCGCTTTAAAAAGCGGTATGCCGCGTATTCCGTACTCCTTTTGCTGGCATGTTTCGGAGTCAGCTTTTCTGAAGAAGTCACGAAATCAAACGAGCAATCCTCCCGTGAGGCTTTGGAACGCTTCAATCCGATTATTGGAGAGTGGCGCGGCACCGGTCAGGTGCGTCGAGGTTCCAATCGTGGCGCCTGGAGAGAATCTGGCGAGTTCGTTTGGGACTTCAGCGACGACGAACCTGCCATCAAGTATCTTGTTGAAGGAGGCAAACATGTCGAAGCAGGACTTGTCACCTGGAACAGTCAAGATCATTTTCACCTCGCACTCAAAACAGGAGACGAGAAGGAAACTCGCGAGTATTCAGGAGATTGGACCAAGGACAAACTCGTTCTTGTCAGCAAACCGGACGACAACCAAGTTCAATATCGCATGACAATCACTCCATTGAATGAAAAGCGAACCCTTGTCCTTCATGAAAAAACATCATCTGGCGGAGAGTCTTTCTTTCGCGTTGCCGAAGTTGGCTACACACGCGCCGGCACTCGTCTAGCACTCCCTGGAGGTGGTCGACGAGAATGTGTCGTCACCGGAGGCACTGGTCAAACGGCTGTCAAATTCAAAGGGGAAACTTACTATGTCTGCTGTAGCGGCTGTAAACAAGCTTTCGACGACGACCCGGAAGGCACCATCGCCGAGTTCAAGGCAAAACTCAAAGCACGGTTAGAGTCGATCAAGAAGTAAGTATCAACGTGGTCACTCAGTTTCGGAAATTTGAAATCGTGCTACGATGAGTCCTGTACATGACTCCACATTCACAATCAGCGAAGAAATTACTGAACTATGATCACAGTCGGAATGAACTACCACGTCATTGAAGGCAAGCAACAGGACTTCGAGGAGAAATTTGCAGGTGTCATCGATGCATTGAACGCTGCGGAAGGTCATACAAACTCCACTCTCTGGAAAGATGTCGCTGACAGCGCGTCTTATCTCATCACCAGCGAATGGTCAGACGAAGCAGCATTCACTGAATTCATTCGCAGCGACGCATTCCGCGCCGTCACAAACTGGGGCAAAGAGCAAATCCTCTCCGGTCGACCGCAGCACAAAATTTATAAAAACTAGAGTTCTTTTGATGCCTTCACGTTTTGCCACACACTTCAAGTGTGTGGCAAAAACTCGAACGTCGTCCTGCCGGCCTCTCTATAAAAACTCTGCAACGACGGTATCCGCCAGAAAGCGGCCTTCGTAGGTGAGTCGCAGATGTCCTTGTTTTTCTTCGAGTAGTTCGCCCTGAAAAAAGTTGTCGTAAGCATCTGGGGCCAGTTCGCGGAGCGTGCATTCATAGCGTGCTTCGAAAGTGGCAAGGTCGATCCCTTTGATTTGTCGCAAGCCAAGCATGACAGCTTCGCGACGTGCCAGGTCGAGAGTCAGAGTTTCCCGCTCGGCGATTGGGCTTTCTCCTGATTGAACATGCTTGATCCAACCGGTCACACTGCGATATCGCATCGCGCGTTCGCCATCGAGAAATGAAGCCGCTCCTGGTCCAAACCCGAAATACTGTTCGGCGTTCCAGTAGACCTGATTGTGCCGACACCGAAACTCTGGTCGGGCGTGATTCGAAAGTTCGTATTGTTCGAAGCCTGCATGTGCGAGAGTTTGCATCGCCGCGGCATACATCGAACGTTCCAGCTCTTCGTCGGCAGATTTGATGTCCTGCTTCAAACGCCGAGTCCAGAACGAAGTTCCTTTTTCAAAGGTCAGCCCATACGTGGAGATATGTTCCGGATCGAGTTGAAGCGCACGTTCCAAGGTTGTTTCCCAGTCTTCAAGTGTTTGCTCAGGCACGGCAAAAATTAAATCGAAAGAAATGTTCTCGAAACCACGCGATCTTAAGCGCTGCACAACATCCACAACCGTTTCCGGGTCATGTCCGCGTTCAAGGGTCTTCAGGTGCTCGGCTTGAAAAGATTGAATCCCGAGGCTGACACGGTTCACACCAAACTTTGACAGCATATCCATTCGATCAGAGGTAAAATCTTCCGGATTACATTCGATCGATAATTCACCACCAAGTTTAACTGGGAGCCATTTGTGAAGTAGCGAGAGCAAACGTTCGAGGTGTGGAGGCGGCAGATAATTCGGAGTCCCTCCGCCGATGAAGAGGGTCTCCACCGGATGCGGTTCCGACAGCAACGAAGTGATTTCTGTTTCCAAGCAGTCAAGATAGATCGAAAGCAAATCGTCTCGATCTGTGATCACTGTAAAGTCACAGTAGCCGCAACGATGAATGCAGAACGGAACGTGAATGTAGGCGGCGTTGACAGAATCTCTCATGAGTAACACCACGTCTGGTGCTGAACCGATTTCCCCTCGACGAGTTTCGGAGACGTTCGGATCGCGTTTTCTGAAGGTCGCGTGTTGCCGTGTGCCCAGCTCACGTTTTTCTCCTCTGGGAAGCAAACATTCGCCCAGCAGATCGCAAGACGCCCCATCGTCCAGCGAGCGTTGATGTCTTGTAGGGGGCGAGTCTTTCTTGTTCCACCAGATGCTTCATAAATCATCGCATCGATCCCTACCGGTCCGAAGTAGCCAGCGTTTTGAATTTCACAACACGCTTCCTTTTGTTTCTCGATAATCAGTTCCAATTCTGGAAACGAGTCGAAATTTTTATTCACGCTCGAACTCGCAAACTGCCCATTTCGTCCGCTGTTGAGAGACGTGATCCCAAACAACGCTGGAGTTCCTTGTCGTGGGATCTCCCATTGAATTCCGAATTCGTGGACAGGCTTTAAATATGGTTCCAAGTACAAAGCGCGTCCGCTCTCAATTCTTTTTTTCGCCCAACCGTTTTCTTTCTCGCTCAGTTCCTTCCCACGGCTGATGATTTGCCCACGACCGGACTGTCCGAATTCTGATTTGATGACAAATCCATCCGCAAACTCTGCCTGCTCTATTGCTCGACACAATTCAGACATGGAGTGAACCTCAACCTCGTCGGACAGTTCACACTTGAATTGTTGTGAAAGCTTCAAGGAATAGCTTCGGGAATTCGTCATCAGGACGGCTTCATGAGACGGCGACTCATCTTGGACCTCTAATTTCTTCGCCAAGTGTCTCACCTGATCTGTCCACCCCCAGGGACAAATCTGTGTAATCTCAGTTTGCAATTCTGGAAGTTGCTCGGACGTGATGAAGACCGGTGGTCGCATCCCGAACACTTTCAACATTTCCAAATACTCTTCATCAACTCCTTCTGCACACAGAACATAATCACCTTGCGAAGTCGCCGCGACAAGACAGGGAGTCAGTTCTGCTTCAAAACGACGAACAACTGCGGACTGGTTCTGCCGACCAGCAAGTTGATCTTCAAATGAAAAATTTCCAATCCAGAGAGAAGGCATAAGATTCGTGGGAACTTAAAATGAAATGGGCAGAGGGATTGGACAGCGACTTCAGTTTGACAATAATCTCTGAAGATTGCACGCTGAAAAATCACCGGGCACTTCGCGACCTGAAAGGCAACTTGTGAGCCAATACAACTACGACGCTGTTCTTTTTGTCTCGTTCGGGGGACCGGAGAAGAGAGAAGATGTGATTCCGTTTCTGGAAAACGTCCTGCGTGGAAAGAACGTTCCGGAAGAGCGTATGCTCGAGGTGGCAGAGCATTACTATCATTTCGATGGTGTCAGCCCAATCAACGCTCAAACTCGCGAGCTGATTGACGCAGTCAAAACTGATCTTGTAGAATTGGGAGTTGACGTCCCTGTTTACTGGGGAAATCGCAATTGGCAGCCAATGTTGCCAGACACGATGCAGCAGATGACAGACGATGGAATCAAGAACGCGATTGCGTTCTTCGTCTCCGCCTACAGTTCCTACTCCGGCTGCCGTCAATACCGTGAAAACATCATTGACGCCCGGAATGTCGTCGGCGAGTCGGCACCACACATTGATAAAATCCGTGCTTTTTACAATCATCCAGACTTTATCGCTGCGAACGTTGATCGAATCCGAACGGCAATCGAGGCTCTACCTGAAAGCAAACGAAGCAACTTTCGACTTGCTTTCACCGCACACAGTATCCCAGATTCGATGTCGGAAGACTGTGATTACGTATTACAGCTTTCAGAAACGTGTCGATTGGTTTCCAGTGAATTAGATCTTGATGCGAAACGGTGGCGGCTTGTCTATCAAAGTCGCAGTGGTCGCCCTGAGCAGCAGTGGCTCGATCCGGACATTCTTGACCACATCGATGAACTGCATTCTCAAAAAGTCGAAGCTGTTGTGATCGCTCCCATCGGGTTTCTCTCGGACCACATGGAAGTCCTCTTTGATCTTGATGAAGAAGCTGCCGACAAATGCGACGAACTCGGAATTTCATTTTCCCGCGCTGGAACCGTTGGAATTCATCCTCAGTTCGTGCGTTGCCTGAGCAAGTTGATACTAGAACGCCTTCAAGACAACACTGTGCAAGAATCTATCGGCAGATTTGGTCCGAATTGGGATGTCTGTCCTGAAGGTTGCTGCCCTGCCCCGGTTCGCCGCCCAATTCGGTAAGAAATTTCCCATCGCCCAACAAAGTGTGACAGACCGTCTCTACACTTCGCCTGAAGTGTGCGTATTCGCCCGCAACTCCTGTCGTCATTCCACAATCGTCCTCAATTCTGCTTTGCCCTAGTCCCTTCAAGCGTGGCACCTGCTTTGCTAGTCTGCTGAACTGGATCCGTTGAAAGGGCGGGGGTGACAAAAAGGGGATATTGTTCCCTTTTCGTTCGAGCATCCTTAGCTTGGATCATGATTGAAGTTCCTCTGAATTTGGAACTTCAGTTCGAGTTCGCACTAATAACCGCAATCGCTTTCACAATACTGTCAGGAGGCTCTTTCATGTCACGACGATTGATACCAGTTGTTGCCACGTTTCTCGTTTGTTCCGTTGTCGCATTTGGAGTGCTGCAGTCGGAAGATCAACAACCGAAGAAGGATCAAAGCAAGAAAAAACCAGCGGCAGCAGCAGCGTCCCAAGATGATGGTCGCGTTGTGACCGACCTGAGACAGTTCATGCGAAAAAAACTGACGGCATCTAACAAAATCCTCGAAGGTCTTGCGACAGAAGATATGGCTCTCGTGCGTGAAGGGGCAAGAACATTGAATAAAATGAGCCTTTCCTCGAAGTGGAGAGCACATAACGATGTGATGTACAAGCAGTTCAGTGCCGAGTTTCAGCGCGTGACAAAAGACTTATCCCAAGCAGCGGACGAAGACAACTTCGATCAAGCCGTTCTGAAATGGATGGGAGCAACAATGGCGTGCATTGAGTGCCATCGATTCGTTCGCAACACCTTGGTCGTCGATCTGGAGGGGGCGAAATGAACGTACTTCTTGCCGCCGATGGCTCTCGACATGCAGCCTACGCTGAGAAGTTCCTCTCCCAGTTCCCTGCTGCTTCTGAAATGAATGTTTCAGCCGTGACCGTTTGTGTGACCGCCGATTTACATTCCATGGGTTTCGACTTCCCTGTCGAAATTCATGAGGTCGTTGCGAATTGTCGCCAGCAATCAGAGGAAGTACTTGGCAAGCTAACGCAAAGAGTATCGAACTGGGCTGGTCAAGTGGAAACGAAAATTCTGGACGGACATCCGGCAAAGGAAATCCTCCACGAAATTGACGAGAACCATCCCGACTTTT
>JAJDEL010000606.1 GCA_029259835.1 Planctomicrobium sp.
CCAACGCGCAGCGAAGTGGGGTAATTAGCAAGGTGAGTGTTGAGATTTTTTATGGTGGAAAGGATACTAGTAAACCAAGCTCATGGTGAGTTTGTCTTGTCACTTCGCGACTCTATCCCAAAATGTGGTCAGGCCACCCAAGTGAACAGGGAAGGCCATGGTCTTGTGGCGATAGGGTTGACTTAGACTTATGTTCCCTCGCGGACCTGCGCGGTTTGCAAAGCGACCATTTCGCTGTAACGGCCATTACTTTGAAGAAGTTCTTTGTGCGTTCCGGATTCAATAATTCGCCCGTTCTCCAGGACCAGAATCCTGTCGGCGTGGCGAATGGTACTCAGGCGGTGGGCGATCACGAATGAGGTTCGACCTTTGAGGAGTTCTCGCAGGCTTTCCTGAATAAGGCGTTCGCTTTCAGTGTCGAGATTGCTGGTCGCTTCGTCGAGAATCAGAATTCGGGGGTCCGCCAGAACTGCTCGTGCGATGGCGAGACGTTGACGCTGACCGCCACTTAGCTTGACTCCGCGCTCGCCGATAATCGTCTCATATTCGTCAGGAAGTTCTTGAATGAATTCGTGAGCGTTTGCAATCTTTGCCGCGTCAAGAATGTCGCTCTCTGTAGCATCATGCTTTGAATAGGCAATGTTCTCGGCAACGGAGCCGTCAAACAGAAAGACATCCTGTTCGACGATTCCCAGCAATGCTCGATAACTCTCAACATCGATGTCGCGGAGACTCGTTCCATCCAGAAGAATTTCTCCACAGTCAGGATCGTAGAAGCGAGCCACGAGGTTGCAGAGAGTGGACTTCCCTGCCCCGCTCGGACCGACCAGTGCGATCATCTCACCAGGTTGGATGTCGATGTCGATTCCACTCAATGACCAGTTTGCTGATTTGTCATACTGGAAATCAACATGCTTGAACGTCACTCTCCCCTGCACGTTTTGTTGGTCGAGTTTGATTGAGTGATCGTCTGGTTGCATCTCTCGTTGCTCATCCAGGATGTCCAATACTCGGTCAAGCGCAGAGAGATTATTCTGCAGCGTTGCTGCGCTTTCCGCCAGAATCGCAAGCGGTTCCAAGAGCATCAGCAAGAACACGACAAACATCATCAAATCTCCGATGCTCAGTGTTCCCTGAAGAACTTGATGACCTCCGTAAAGCATCAATCCAGCTGAAGCGAGAGGGATCGCGACCGCCCAAAGAACTTCGATGGTACGCATCCACCACCAGACATAAAGTTCCTGTCGCCCCATTAAGTGGTGATCACTGACAATCCGCCGCGTTTCAGTTCTTTGTCGACTGAACGCGCGAACAATACGAATTCCGGCGAAAGTTTCCGTCGTCAAACTATCGATCCCTTGCCGTCGTTCGCGGACATCCCGAAACCGTGGACGAATTTCCGTAATCCACGTCCGATGACTGAAGAACACAGCCGGAAGCAACACGAGAGCACCTAGCAGAAGTCTCCAGTCAACAATCACCAAAATTAAAAGACTGCCAGTGAGTTGGACAACCGCACGCCAGGGGTTGTAGATGAGCCCAAAGATCAAGTCGCCAATGTTGCCAGCATCTTGACGTAGCAGGCTCGCCATGCCTCCTGATTTCATTTCGTAAACGCGAGCAAGAGGAAGTCGAATCGCATGTTGAAAGAGCTGTTTGCGAACGGACATTTGTAGGCGTTTTGTCGCCCGAGTTGCGTACCAGCGTCCCCAAATGTGGAGCGAAATTTTAATCAGCGATACAGAGACAATTCCCGCAGTAATCAATAACAGCAACGACCAACGGTCTTTCGGGAGCGATGACGAAAATGGAACGATTTGCGGAACAGGTTGATCTCCGAAGACTGAATCAACGAGCAGCTTGGTTGCCGCAGGAGGAATTAACCCAAGAAGAGTTGAAACAGTAAGAGTCGTGAGTGCCCAGGTGACCGCTTTGGATTGTGGTTTCAGCAGTTTCCAGAATGACTTGAGGAGTTGCCATGTCGAACGAAGCTCACCGGGCTGGGTATCAGATTTCGCATTGCGTGTACGTTGTCTGTCTTGCTTCCTTTTGTCCAGAGATTTGCGATATTCCTGGAATCGTTTGCGACTTGATTTTCTTCGAGAATTCATAGACATATCATAGGCGCGTTGGATCATTCAGGCTTTGGGGATTTTTCATCTTTCACTCGATCAAAGAAAATTAGAGTCTCAGTGACATTGACCACAGCGCATAAAAAAGCCGGGAGATATTTCTCCCGGCTTAGATCAATTTTTGATCTTAATTTCTGATTTCGGTGACTACTCTTCTTCACCGTCGAGATCGTCGTCACTTTCGGCATCGTCTTCGTTGTCGCTGCCACCTTGTTCGAGTAGCACAGCTTTGCGGGAAAGCTTGACGCGGTTCTGGTCATCGACAGCGATGACTTTGACGTCAATCAATTCGCCGACTTTCACAACCTCTGCGACAGACTTCACGAAGCCATCTGAGAGTTCGCTGATGTGCAGAAGTCCGTCTTTTCCTGGAGCGATTTCAACAAAAGCACCGAAGTCTTTGATTGAACTGACTTTTCCAGCGTAGATGCGTCCGACCTTGATTTCTTCGGTCAGAGCCTCGATGTGGGCCAATGCAGCGGCACATGCGTCCTTCGCTGGTCCGGAAATTGTGATTGTACCGTCGTCGACGATGTCGATCTGAGCACCGGATGACTCCTGAATCGCCCGAATGGTTTTTCCACTTGGGCCGATGACCAAACCAATTTTCTCTGGATTGATCTTGGTTGTCATGATCCTTGGTGCCGAATCAGGAAGTTCCGGACGTGGGCGGCGAATCGCGGTCAGCATAGTCTTTAAGATTTCACGTCGAGCTATCTTTGCCTGCTCAAGTGTTTTGCGAATGATTTCTTCGTTGATTCCATCGATTTTGAGATCGAGTTGGATGCCGGTAATCCCTTTCTGAGATCCTGCGACCTTGAAGTCCATGTGACCGAAGTGGTCTTCGTCTCCGATGATGTCCGTCAGTAAGACGAAGTCGTCGCCATCCATGATGACGCCGACGGAAATGCCTGCAACCGGTTGCGAGATAGGAACGCCTGCTGCCATCAGTCCGAGTGTTGCACTGCAGACTGATGCCATGGAACTCGAACCGTTCGATTCCAGGATGTCGGAGATGATCCGAATCGTGTATGGGAAATCTTCCCGCTTCGGCAAGACAGGAGCAATCGAGCGTTCTGCCAAAGCTCCGTGTCCGATTTCACGTCGGCCTGGACCACGGATCGGGCGAACTTCACCAACAGAGAATGATGGGAAGTTGTAGTGCAGGTAAAAGTTCTGGCTGGATTCGTCGAACAAGCCATCGACGCGTTGTTCGTCACGAACAGTTCCCAGAACGACAGTCGCTAGTGATTGAGTTTCGCCGCGGGTGAATAGAGCCGAACCGTGAACGATTGGGAGCAAGTCAACTTCGCAGTCGATTTGACGTAAATCGTTCAAGCCACGACCATCGAGACGGTGACCTGCCATCGTCAACTGGCGGCATGCATCGTTGTCGACTTGGTAGAATGCTTCTTTCAGTTGGCCAAGTGTTCGGCCATCTTCTAGTTCGGTTTCGTCGCCTGGGAAGTATTTTTCAATCACTTCATTGCGAACAGCTTTGGTTGCCGCCGAACGTTCTGTTTTTTTAGTGTTTTGACGGGCTTTTTTGATCGCGTCAGAGTAGTCGCTTTCGACAGTTCCGATCCAGGGGTTTTCGACTGGCTCGGCGTATTCAAACGGCTCGATTCCAGCTGCCTCAATGAGTTCGTCCTGTAGTTCGCAGAGTTCAATAATTGCCTTGTGACCGAACATCAGGGCGTCGACCATCTGGTCTTCAGGAATTTGATCTCCGAAGCCTTCGATCATCAGCACGGACTCTTTGCTTCCGGCCATGATCAGGTCGAGTTCGCTCTCTTTCATCTGTTCGACATTCGGGAAGAGAACGAATTCTCCATCGATGAGGCCGACTTGAACACCAGCAATTGGTCCCTGAAACGGCAGTGGAGCAACTGATAAACCAGCACTGGCACCGAGAATCGCCCAGACAGATGGGTCGTTGACTCCGTCGCAGGACATGACATTGATCATCACCTGAACTTCATCGCGAAACAATTTCGGGAAGAGAGGTCGGATTGGACGGTCAGTGAGACGGCAAGTGAGAATTTCTTTTTGGGTTGGGCGTCCTTCTCTTTTCAGGAAGCCGCCAGGGAACTTGCCTGCCGCTGCAAATCGTTCTCGGTAGTCGACTGTCAATGGGAAGAAATCCATTCCAGGACGACCTGGTCCGGTTTGTGTCGCTATGAACAGCGTCGTTTCTCCGTACTGGAGAAGGATGGAACCACTCGCTTGTTTCGCGAGTTGCCCGGTTGTCAAACTGAGTGTTTGACCAGCGATTTCTCTTGAGACTTGAACTTTCTTACTCACAATTTTTTCCTACTTAACAACACAACTAACACGGCTTGTTTCAACAACATGACATCGGGCATTGATCATTCCGACATCACAGACAGGCTAAGTCAGCCAACAGCTTCGCCTGATTCACTTTCAGTAAATCGCGTTTCAAAATCAAAAGAACCTTGCCCAAAGAGTTTCAGCATGGCTCATCTGACGAGACAAACAATTGTCAGAATCCACAGATCAAGTAGCCTGAACCAAGCGAAATTGCCTGGCTGGTGAAGCTACTTACGGATTCCCAATCGCGTAATCAGATCGACGTATCGAGCTGGGTCATTTTCTTTGACATAATCCAAGAGGCGGCGACGGCGACTGACCATCATTAACAAGCCTCGGCGTCCAGCATGGTCTTTATCGTGTTCTCGTAAGTGACCTGTCAGACTGTTAATTCGCTCCGTGAGGACCGCAATCTGCACATCGGGCGAACCCGTATCTTCACTTGAAGTTTGAAACTCGTTGACCAGTTCAGACTTACGTTCTTTCGTAATTGACATTCCACTCGGCTCCCACGCCGCTTTTCAACCGTTGCTACGGTCTCACATTGAAATTGATACTTTTTCGAACAAGCTGCGAACTCTATCAGCTTTTGGCACCAAATCAAGAGTGCAAAAGGGTGAGAAATACGACAAATTCGTACTGAATCACATTGATGTCACTATTCTGGCAGTTTAGAGCGAACATTTCGATGAGAACAGTGGTATCCTTATAGGGAATGGGGAGGGTTCCTTATCCCTCAGCATGAAGAGATGTGATTGCGGATAGATC
>JAJDEL010000607.1 GCA_029259835.1 Planctomicrobium sp.
AACTTGAGTCACAGCGAGAAGTTTTTCGCCGACCAATCCTTGCTTCGCGAGTCGCTCGCGTGCTTTAGCCGCGTCTTTTTCGCCATTTTGAACGATGTCGTATAAGTCACCGCCAGCGAGCAAGAGAAACACGCCGTCATATTTTCCGTCCAAGCTCGCTGCCGTCGCGGAGACGAATCCACCGAGGGATGTTCCTTGTAAGGCGATTGTTTTGGAATCGACTTCAGGGAAAACTGCGACGGCGTCTCTGGCGCGCCTGACATCGGCGACCGCTTGACGCATCGCTGTGAACTGATTGACCTCGTCACGCGATTTCGATTTCGTCTTCCGATGACCATAATACGGCAACTGGATCATAAAAGTATGAAACCCTAAATGACGCAAACTACTCGCAAAGATGCGTCCGACGTTCATATTGCTACCAGACTCATGCACAACCACGATCGCCGGCGCCTTTTGAACTTCTCCTTCCTTATTCTTGAAGAGATACCACTCCATGGAGACGACATCGTTCGTGGTATCTCCAGAAGCGACCGCCGATGGGAATTGCACGAGCCGGTCGCCATGCTTCGAGAGAGGATCTCGACAGGTGACCGCAAATTCCTCTGGCTCCCAACAGAGACCATCCAGGCACGCATTTGCATCTACGGATTGATCTTTCGAAATATCGAGTGAGTCTTCGGCGATGAAAACTCGAGTCGGATTCGTTTTTGATGCCGTTGATTTCTTCACTGGCTCAGCGGCTTCTCCCCATGCTGAAAGAGCAACCAACACCACAGTCAGTCTAATCGTGAGACCTGAATTCCACATTAAAAACACCTGGGTAGGGCCGGTTCTATCGAACGAAACAACTTTATTTAGCACCGGGTGAGTCACCCGGTGGGTGGGGAACGCACCTAATCCTCTCAACGTACCATTTGCCTTTCCCCGGTGGATCACCGGAGCTAAGTGGTCGTCACTCACTTCCAGAAACCGTTCGCTCTGGAACTTTCGTGCTGAGTAGTTCGTTGAGGTCGAGACGAACATACGGTCGCTCGGCGGCGGGGTGAGAATGATCGGCGTTGGCGACGTATAAAACACCATCCGCTGGAATGAAGAGAGCGTTATGCAGGTTTGATTTCATCGCGACCGGTCGACTCATTAACCAGATTGCCGTTTCGATATCGATCTTCCCATGCTTTTCCTGTACACGCTCTCGAAGCTTCTCAAGCCGACTTCCGGCAGAGAGGACAACGGCATCCTTAATGCCTTCGCCGAGGAGTTCATGTCCTTCACCTGGCTTGATGAATTGAATCGATTCAGGAGTCGCGGCAACCCCGACAGCTTCGTTCGTTTTTCCATCTGCAAAGACGTAATAGTATTCGCACGTGCGTGGACTGGATTCCCAGAGCGTCATCACTTCTTCAAGTGTCGAACATTCCTCAAGGGCGCGACGCATCAGAGTCGCCATTGGAACACCGTCCCATTGGCCTTCACCACGACCTCCCATTTCTCCCAGGGAGATCGACTTCGCATTCATGCCTGTCACGCTGCCGATGAAGCCAGCGTAGCCAACGTTCGCGAAGGGGATTTTTCCGTCGACAGAAACGATGAACGTCGTTGAAGAATCTTGCAATCCTATCGTCGTCATATAGTCAAGAACCCGACCGTGGTAGAGCTTGCCATCTTCCGTCGCACTTCCGAAGACCGCGAATCCGGAGCAATGAAATAATTCTGGGAACACGTTTAGTGCCTGAGTCAGTTGCACATCGAGATCGAGTGCAACCGCCAGTGCGGCTGTTTCTCGCTTGTGATCATCTGGAATATGCGGAGCGAGACGCGAGTAAGCCTCTTCTAGATCGCTGCGAAACCAACGTCCGGTGCGGATCGTGTTCGCAGTTCCGAATGTGTAAAGAACCGAGTCAATGGTTTTAGCCGCTTCGGACTTCAGCACTTCGCCATGTGCCTTTCCGATTTGTTCTGGAGTTCCGGAGAGAATGCAGATACGGTGCCCATCAACCCAGCGGAGTTCGCCATTTGCGACCGCTCTGGAATCACGCTTTGGCTCCTTCAAACTCTCCGCAGGTGCGAAAATTTCGAACCCGCGTCGCACACCCCGAACCAATTGCCGCTCTAGTTCAGCACGTCCGATTTCAACCGTGTGGTAGTCCTCAGCCTTCCATCTCAACTTCTGAGTATCAGGAGCGACTTTGATGGCGAAGTCGAGCGTGAACTCATCTCCCTGAACTTTGATCTGCCGTCCTTCTTTTGAGAATTGAACGGTGACATTCTTGTTAAAGATCCATTCATTCTTTGATTCGTCATAGCCTGACTTAATGATACTCGTCATCACTGGCAGCCAATTCGCATGATCTTCCAGGACGAGATTGAGATACTGTGAAACTGCCGAGTCTTGCGAAACCAAACGCTTCCAGGTTCCGACAGGTTCGAGATTGTCGAGTTCATCAACTATCCCACTCCCGACAAACTGAACTTGATGATGCGGCAACGCAAACTTCGTTTCGCCTCCTCTGCGTTGCAAGACGAATGAATAATCCTGCTGCGTTGCGGCTACTTCGTAATCACCACTGGCAAGCCGCAAAATCCGGACTTCGATTTCTTGCGGCTTTCCGTCAATCGGAACGGCGATGACAGTTGTCAACTCAAACGCTTCCGTCTTTCCGTTAAGGCAAGTCGCCAGCGGAGTGAGTTCGCGGACTAACCGTTCCACCGGGAGTTCCCCACCAGGCAACAGGTTTGACGAGAAAATCACAAAGGCGCAAGCCATCCAAATCTGCGGCAGACGAAATTTATTCATGGTCAGATTCGCTTGAAAAAATTTGTATTGAGTAGAAAACGGAATTGAGTCTCTCGACATACTACCTATCAGGCAGTGAGGTTTCACTTATGTTGATGGTTCGTTTTCAGTCGTGGTTGCAACGTCCTTCATGAACTCTCGCAGGACGACTGTCGCATATGCTCCGCTGGGGAGGTCGAACTGAAATTGTAAACCACGATCAACTTCGGCGACAGACAAATCTTCGAGCCATAGCAGCAGCGGTCGACGAGCGCCGGGCGTTAGTTTTCGAAATTTGCAGAAATCTTCCGGAGTTAATCCATATTGAGTGAGAAAAGACTGTTCAAACTCAAGCATCTGGTCGGCAG
>JAJDEL010000608.1 GCA_029259835.1 Planctomicrobium sp.
GGTCGTGTGAACGCGTTCTGTCAAAGATGTCTTCGCATCAATAAGAAGAACTTGATTGCCCAGTGAGGCGAGTGACCTGGTGATTTCCAACCCGGCAAGCCCGGCACCAATGACGACAATGTCGTAAGTTTTCAACTTCTCCCCCCGACTTCTTAGGTTTCATCAAGGAAGAGCGGGTTGCAGGCTGTTGCGATTTGCTCGATGTGTCGAAGGTCTGTTCCGCAGCAGCCTCCCAGGACATTGAGGTGAGGGAGTTTCCGTTTGAGTTCTGCAAATTCGCATCCGAGTTCGCGGGGGTCACCGCAATCCAGTTCTGGCGCATTGTCGAGTTCTGCGTGGCTCATGCGAGAGGCGTTGGCTCGTAAACCTCGCAATCGTGAGACCCATTCTTCACCCGTCGTAAGAACGGACTGGAAGTGCGAAGGGTGTGCGCAGTTGATCATGTAGTATATTGGATAGGCCGAGGTCGCCTCGTCAACTTGTTCGACCGCAGATTCCAGAGTCTGATTCGTGGGAAGGTTCCCGTTCGTTTCCACCGTGAACGAAACGACCAGTGGAATTTTCGCCTGTCGTGCGGCGTTTGAAATCCCGATCACTTCTTCGACATCATTCATGGTGATCGCACTCACCATATCTGCGTTTGAGTTGGCGAATGATTCGATTTGAGGGAAGTGATAGTCTTCGGCTTGCTGAGCGGACATCGTCTGCCCCGGGACGTAGCCATCTCCACGTGGACCAATACAGCCGCTGATGATGATCGGGGAAGTTTCAGTCTCGTGTTGAACCCGAATTTCCTCGAGCATCTGAGCCGATTCACGATTGACTTCGAGCAATTCATCTGGCTCGTAGCCAAGTTGATCTCCCCAATCTGGATTGCAGCGCCAAGTCGTACAATCAAGAATTAATCCCATGCTGAGCCGCTTGGCGAGTTCCACATAAGACACAAAATACTTACGTAAAACGTCTCTTCCTTCGGATGTTTTCATCAACGTGAACGCAGCGAAGTGAGGGAGATCCTGACCTTCATGAAAAACGAGTGACGTCTCCATACCACCTTCTGTGAGGAAGAAATCATTCCCCAGTTGTGGTAATTGATTTCGATATTTTGACATTATTAAAAAGTCCCTTCAGGTAGCTGAACATGCATCCCGTCGGCCCGACCTGCCAGTTTTTGCAGGACTCCAGCTTCTTTTGACTTGGGATTGTAAGGGAGACTCTCGATGCTGACTGGAACTGCTCTGACGGCTCCGTCACAAAGTAGGAAGTTGATAACGCCCATGTGGCGGCTGGAGAAACCGGTCTCGCTACGATTGAGTGGTGAGGCAAAACTGGCATCGCTGACGACATCGCTTTCATGGTAATTCGAACGCGGTCCAGGCCAAATCCCGCCTCCGCTTAACACAGATTTTTCGCTGATCATCAATGTGTTCGATGTTCCGTCTTTGATGTCTCTGAATCGTGATCCAGCATTGATTGCAAAGATCCCTTCCCTGCCATCAGGCTTGCGAACCAACCTGGAGGATGTGTTCCCAGGCCAGAAGGATTCTGTTGAGAAGTTTGTCGACCAGCGCGGAATTGGAATCGCTCCATAGTTACCAGAATAGTTCGATGTCCCCCAGCCTCCACGAATCGAATTTGTGCCAGCCAGAGAATCCGCAGGACACCGGTAAACTGTAAGTTCCAGCTTCAACAAATCACCTGGAGATTCATAGACTGGTTCAGTTAGGTTCAGCTGATTGTACAGTGGAGCTTGATCCAAGAAGGGGAGAATCATTGACTGCCAGCCGGTTGAAGAATGGCCTTCACCCCCCATCCGCTTACTAATCCACCCAGGAGCCATCATTAAGAATGTGTCATGGTAGTTGTGCATTGCTAATCCCAGTTGTTTGAGATTATTTTTGCATTGCATGAGGCGAGCGTCTGCTCTCGCCCTCTGCATTGCTGGCAGTAGTGGAACCATTAAGAGCATGACTAATGTGAGTGTCGTCAACAATTCAAGACGAGTGAAACCCTGAACGCGTTTAACTTGCATCATTTTGCCTTTGCTAGAAGCGATAGAGACTGATAGCAGCTTCTGAAATCTACGAGGTTCGAAATTCATTACTCAGTCGTCGGCATGGTCATGATTTTCCAGCCGCTTTCAGTGCGAGTGAAGACGATGACTCCCTGAGTTGGTTTGCCCTGCGGTTTTGCGGACTGTTGAGAGACGAAATTGACCAACTCCAGGCGTTCTTCTTTGTCGCTATCAATGAAACGCCAGTGACCATCGACTTTTTCAAATTTGAATTGCCGGACAGGATCGCCATCGACAATCCCAGCAAGAGAAACGGTTGCCAAATTTCCTTGAACTTGCGGTGTCGCCGCTGCTGCGGCTCTCAGATCACGGACCATCGCAGTTTTCATCGCTTCATCCTGGATGCGCTCGAGGTGCTGCTGCATCTCCTCTGGGTCTTCAAACCGTGCGACATCAGTGACTGGATAAACGGACATCACGAACTCTTCCAGCTTTCCATTTTCGACGAGTGCCGCCGCCTTGGTGAGCACTGTTTTGAGATCATCTCCAAGACCAGGGGACGGCTTGGATGGCTTCTGATCTTCAAACGGATTGGATTTCGAAGCCGGGGCGACAGGTTTATCCGACTCAGAGAGTTCATAGTGAGCAACGGCAACGGACTTGTCAGCATTCAGCTTGAACTCTGCATTCAAGCTCGATTCAAGATGCCACTGGAGATTGTTGAATTCGTACTCAGTCAACGCTCCGGGACTTGATGTCCTGTTTGATGCAACCTGAAGTCTCATCCTTAGTATCGGGTGCAGAAAACCTTTTGAAAGAAATGCGTCTGGTTCATCCTTGATCATTGAGATTCCATCGCGGATCTCGTCAAGCAATTCCTTCGACGAATTCGTCTTGGTATTTATTGGTTTATTCTCAGAATCGGAAGAATCTGATGACTTGCTCTCGACACTTTGCTCTTTACCAGTTTTCGCTGCAACTTCTACTTTTGATTTGCTGCAACCGACTGAAAAAAGAACGAGTGAGACACTTACCAGGACGTGTCTCCTTGCTATTTTGCTCCGCAAGGTCAACAAACGATAAGCAGAGTCGTGTGCGCGATTTGAATTCTTCACTGGAAGTCGATTCATGGAGTCTCCTTCGCCATCAACGGTTCCGAATCAAAGAGAAGGCTAAATCATGCACTCTTCAGAAACCCACCCTTCATTGAA
>JAJDEL010000609.1 GCA_029259835.1 Planctomicrobium sp.
CGTCATTGAGAGTTTCCTGAGCAATTAGGCGAAAGTAAGAAGAATCTCCTTCGGCGATGAGGTAATACATCTCCTTTCCACGACGCGCCAGTCGCAGAGTACCTGTCTCTGCTTCAAATGTTTTCACTCTATGATAAGTGCGACGATCCTGACCGTTCTTAGTCTGAAGAAGCATTCCTTGGACAAGTCCATCATCATCTTGACCGTTCAATCGAATAGAGCGTCGGAGAAGGCTGCATTGCGATTGTGATTCATCATCCAGAATCGCGGTGAGAAGAAGTGAGTGTTTCGTATCATTCATTTCGTTCGGAAATGTCGACTCAAATTTCTGGTACGAAACAGACGCATCGAAATCTCCGCGAATAACGCAACGTGGTGCAATCGTGTCTGTCATGTAACGACCTAGCACACCTGTCCGGGTCACCTGAACACCATCTAGTTGCTCAACAATAAAATCCTGCCAGCCACTTCCATAGACTCGAATTCGATCATTTTGCAACCCAGCGATTGCGAAGTCATGTTCAAAAACGTCGGTTAGTTTCGTGAGGCCTTTGTCTAAAAAATCGATTCCCACTCCGGCAAGTTCTTGATCTTTGACAGATGGTAATTCGCGCGGCCAGTTCCCTTTCCAAACAATGTTTCGTACGCGAGCTTCGGAGCGGTCTGAATAATGAAACAGCCCAAAGGTGCGCTGGTTTGTTGCTTCCAAATCGCGTTCGTAAACCTCTTCGCCGTTCAAGAATAATTGAATCGTGTTCCCAACCAATGATAGTTTCATCTTGTTCCAGGCATTGTCTTTGAGCGGAAGATCGGTAGGACCTCGTCGATTAGCAGGCTCGTCGGTGACGTTCATCGGATCGAGTTCAGTGCGATCGTGTATACCGTCGGTGATCCAGTGAATTCGAACTCCATTACGGTCAAGAAGAAACGCCAACCGATCCAGCGCTGGATGCGCGAGCGTTTGACCTTCCTGATAGTAGAAATCGTACTCGATCTCACCATCTTCCAGCATGGGGCGTACATAATACAGCAGGCTTTCTCTTCCCATTTGAGCTTTCATGGATTTGCGAATTCCGACAATTCCGCCTCCGAGAAAAGAAACCCCGCTCTGACGCCAGCTGCTGTTCTGGCTGCCCACTGATTCATTGAAGTACGGCATCCAGCCGGGAAGTTCTGGTAGTGTCGAGAGCCGGACAGACTCTGGAATGACAGGCTTCCCTGTGATTCGCAGGCCTCGCGTCACACCAGCGTTTCGCAACACACTGCGAATTGCCAGCCACGGTTCATGTTCTGTGGGCAGTGGCTCATCGTGAATCTTTCGACCGTTAATGTAAGTCGAGAAGACGTTGTCGCGGACGACAGCACGATAGCGAAGCCAGTTACGGGCTTTTCCTAGTTTTCGAGGAAGAGAACGTCTTGGCTGTTCTCCACGGACGTTCCCAATTTTGTAGGAGGTCAAATTATAAACCGGAGCGACCCATTTCCCGGCGACATAGATTGTTGATTCGCGCCAATCATACGGAGGAACCTCACACTCCACTTCAAAATCCCCTCTCAATGGTGATTGAAAGAACAGATAATCATCGCAATGAATGGAAAGGTTCTCGACATGACCTGAGCTGGTCCGCCAATGTGATTGAGGTTTGCCTTGTCCACGTGAAACCGACAGAACACGATTAGTACCAGACCACTGTTTCAACGCGGGAGGCGTTCCGAATCGCTGCTCTAGGTCTTGAATCGCTTCTCGCCGGAGTGCATTATCGCGTCCCAACATTGATTGGAGGTGTACTTCCCATGCCGGAACACCACTATGGATATTGAGTCTTAATTGCTGACTCACAAGATGATAGATGATGCTTTGCGCACTGTCGCGAGTTTCTGAATGACGCAGGGCTACCCAGACCGCGAGCGTCTCTGGGCATCGTTCTGCAAAGCTCGAATGCCCACCAGCTCGAACGAGTGAAAACAATTTCTCCAAACTGCTCAATGCCGCATCCAATTTTTTTTCCTCAGTATCAACAACAATGAGCATTGCGAGCTGTGATCGTTCCTGTAATTCGTTGGTCGGTACAAATTGATCGACGCGCTCGCGGACTTCATCCAATCGTCCAAGTTCCATCGCGGCTTCAATAAGATCAATCGCCGGAGCCACCAGACGCCCGCCGACTTGCACTCGAGATAAGCCAGCCTCGTCAGCAATCCTCAAACGGTCGGCATCCATTTGATCCTCCCCCTGAATCGGTGGCGCCGGATGGGTCGGCGTGAAGGCAATTGCAGTTCGAATCGTGTTGTGCTGTAAATTCGGAAGTACCCACTCGACAAGATACTCATACCGTTCTTCAACCGGCATCTTCATTGCTCGTCGATGAACAGTGAAAGCGTTGTCACCAATGTGCGCATCTCCGAAGATCGCACTCATCGCAAAGTGATCGCTGACTGGAGATGAGCCTTGCGAGAAGGCGAGGGGCGCGATCAGATTTACGACAATTGAAATGAAAAACATAAACTTCATAATTCGCTTCTCATGAAATCCAATTTCTGGTGAAAATCAGGCATGGCGTCAACACACACTTACTGTGTCTTCTGGATATTGAAATCCGGTTTGATGGACGAAAAAATGCCTGCGAGTCGTTGCTTCGGTGGCGGGGAAATCATCGAAATCTTCGGAGGAGAGGGATTAATACTTTCTGCTCTGATACTGATTTGTTTCCAAGTGACGCTGGTTGAACCAGAATCCCCCTGCGTTGCCGTCGTCAGTTGAATACTTTCCACGCAGGAGCAGTCTCCAATGATCGTATCCACTACAATGAGGCGAAATAATGACGAGTCGCCCTCTGCGAAGAGGCTGTAGATCTTGTTTCCACGTCTTGCGAGTCGCAGACGACCGGATGTTGCTTCTTCAGATGTTGTTCCCAAAACTGACATGAACAGCCGTTCCTGAGTACGACGTAGATCCATCGATTGAACGACATGTTGGTCCGCAGTTCCAGAACGGCGGACCAGTCCACGGTACAATGTGCTATGTACCTGCGCGGTGTCGACCAGATTTGCCTGAAGGGAAATTCCGCTGGATCCGTCCTTGGAAGTCTCGGTTGTCAATCCATCGAACGTGACAGTGATGTCGAAATCACCACACACTTTCACTTTTGGTGTAATAGAGATTGGAAGATATTCTTTAGATTTCGAAGCGCTCACATGAACCCCGTCGGACTTTACGCGGATGAGTTTCGCCGATTCTTGATCCAGTTCGCTGAAGAGTTCAGCGGGAAGCCCTGCTATGACAAAGTTGTGCTGAAAACTTTCAGTCAGTTCAGGAAGCCGGTCACCCAGAATATTATCATCTGCCCCTGCGAGTTCCTGCTTCGCTACTGCTGGCAATTCACGTGGCCAATTGCCTGTCCAGACGACATTTCGGACACGAACTTCCGTTCGGTCCGCGTAATGGAAAAGACCAAACGTACGTTGGTTGGTTGGTTCCAGCTCGCAGCGATAGACAATTTTGTCGTTGAGCGACAGTCTGACTGTATCACCAGTCAGGGAAAGCCGTATTCGATTCCAATCATTCTGCCTCAAAGGCAATGTCTCCGGACCTCGACGATTTTCTGGTTCGTCGAACAAATTCAATGGGTCCAGCCCCGTGCGGTCGTCAATCCCGTCTGTCACCCAATGGATACGAACGCCATCAGGACTCAGAACGAACGTTCGGCGATCAAGTGTCGGATGAACGTTTGAATTGCCTTCACTGTAATAGAAGTCATACTCAATTGTTCCGTCTTCCAGCATCGGACGCTGATACCGAAGTAAACTCTCTTGCCCTGAGCCAGACAAGTCGAGGTTGCGATGTCCGAAAATTCCGCCGCCGTCTTTCAATGCGCCGAATTGATGCCAGTCGCTAAAGATGCCACCAACAGATTGGAAATAGTAAGGGGTCCAACCTTTCAGATTGGCAAGTGCGGAGATATTAATACGCTCAGGGATTTCCGGACGACCAGTGATGCGAAGCGAGCGAACAACGCTATTCGCATACCAGGGGCTACGAACTGCGATCCACGGATCATGCTCATTCGGGAGGGTCTCCTCGTGAATCAGACGACCATTAAAATACGTTTTGCATCGACCATCGCGCACCACCACACGATATCGAATCCAGTCGCTGAATTCGGATAACCGGCGATTAAGAGTCACAGACGGACGAGCGAAACGAAAGTCTCCGATCGCATAAGTTTTGTGGTCGTAGATCGGAGAAACCCAGTTGCCAAACACGCTCAAGTGGCTGTTCTTCCACCCGAAAGTAGTCACATCGCATTCGACTTCGAAGTTTCCACGTAACGGGATGCCGTACATCAAGTAGTCTTCGTTGTGGCTTGTCAGTTTTTCCACACCATCCTGCAGCCGTTTCCAGCGAGTAGACGGAAAGCCGCGACCACGGGTCAGCGAGGTTGTACGGCTGACGGGAGACCATTTCTTCAGTAAGGGAGTCGAAGTGAAATCTGTACCTGACTTCTTTGCAGATTCCGGAAGATCGAACTCTCCAAGCTGACCAGCCAGGGAGACAACCATGCGGTTCCACTCAGCTGGTCCCCTGGCAAATCCTGTGCGTACTTGATCTTGCAACATTCGAAACAACAGCCCTTGCACTGAGGAGCGTGTTTCTGGATGGTGAATCCCCGCCCAGACGACCAGAGTCTCAGGCCATCGCTCAGAGAGGCTGGGATACGTTCGAGCTTTCACCCGCGCGAATAGATCATCAATACTAGCGATGGCTGAATCGAAATCATGTCGCGCAATGTCGGTCAGCACCAGCATCGACAGGCGGCGCCGCTGCTGCATTACATGACTCATGGGGGCCTGATCGATCCGTGACCGAATATCATCGAGTCTTCCCAACTCGACAGCCGTTTCGATAAGATCGAGCGCGGGAGCCACCGGGAAGCCGCCTGTCTGCTTTCGCGATTCCGAGGACGACGTTCCAAGTTGAAGCTTTCCAATATAGATTGAATCCTCTTCTTCAAACTGTGGCGCAGGATTCGTCGGAGCAAAGCAGAGTGCAAGTCGCAGATCGGCATGATCAGCCCCAGGAAGTACCCATTTGGCAAGATACTCATAACGCTCTTCAATCGGCATCTTCATTGCTCGTCGATGAACAGTGAAAGCATTGTCAGCAATATGCGCATCTCCGAAAATCGCATTCATGACGTAGGAATCGCTGGGTGCTTGCTTCTCACCGTGTGGCGTAGCGTTCTGCGCAATCGCAGACGTCGTGACGAGCACGAGGAGTAACATACTAATGAATGAGTGATTCATAAAAGGGGGAGCTGTCGTTGCTGTTTAGTTGGCCTGAGACCAGTCAAACAACTTTCAGTCAAAGAACTATCTCGAAACAACCTACGGTTTTCATTATGTATTTCGCTGACAAGAATCAACTCAAGACTCACTATGGTTTTTTCAGTGGAGGCACTGTCGATTTCGAATTGACGGGAGGCCACTCGACTGCTTGAGGGAACAACTGACCGCTAAAGACGATTTTCTTGCCGTCTGGTGACCAGGCGCAGTCGAAGATTTTTTGGTCGAGTGGTTGACCAGGAAGCAGCTTCGGCGCGGCGGGATTCTCTCGATTGGAAAGGTACAGTTGCGGCCCTTTGTGAAGTGGGTTTTGCATTGCAAACAAAACGTTTTTGTTCTCTGGTCCAAAGGTAAAGTCAACGTTAATACCAGGCACGGCAGATTGCAGTATCTTGAATCCATCCGGAGTATCGATCTCGGCAACGATGACTTCTTCCGCGTTCGTTTTACGATTTCGAGCTTTTGCGCAAACGGACTTCGAATCGTGCGACCAACCCAGATTCCAATAGATATAGCTGTACTGTTTTGCCTGTTCGCCAACGAGTAACTGTCGCTCCACACCTGTATCGGGGTCCAGAATCGTGATATTTCCCGACTTGCCATAGGCGATGTGCTTGCCATCGGGTGACCACTGAATTCCCCAGGCCCGGCGGTCGATCGTTTCGCGCTGAGTCCCGTCGGAATTCATCATCACCACACCTTTTCCGGGCTGTGAGAAAACCATTCTCTTGCCATCTCCGGAAAAGCTGGGCATGCAGCCCATACCAAGGTCGCGAAGGTTGGTGCCATCAGCGTTGATGACCATCACATGAGATGTTTCCGTCCCTCCGTTCGAAGCGTCGAACGTGATCTGCTTTCCATCTGCGGACCATTCCGGTGATCCAAACTGAATGTATCCGTCTGGGACTCTTGTGACAATTTGTAAGTCAGTGCCATCACTATTCATCGTGTAAAGGCTTTTCGGTTCAACAGGTGCGTCGCGAGGCAGGTACGTCAGCCGTTCGGCTCTGACGGTCACGTCCTTCCAGACAACACGCATTTCACCATTCTCCACACAAACCGCCCTCAGCTGAATACCATCTGAGCGGAGAGGTTTGTCTGAGACTTCTTCGCGTCCAACAATCTGGTATGCGTCTGAATCATGCTCGGCAAATAAGTAGTAGACCGTCTCGCCGCGACGAGCCAGACGCAGCCGACCAGCCTTTGCTTCACATGTCGTCTGTGGCCCGCAACCGTAAGATCGAGTCCGATCTTCATGAAGGATTGTAAAAGAGGGATGAATTTCATCATTTTGAACAGCCGTATGAATACGAGTATTTCGGCATCTCGTCTGGTTTTTGTCATCAGTTTGCGTGATCAACATGATGTACGAATCTTTTTTCGATTCGAGGTGTAATTGATCGAACGTTGCCTCGATGTCGTAATCACCATAAACATTGAACGGCAGGAACAGATCGACAACCGCTGCTGCACCTTTTGCCGGCCTAAAAATAGAATACCCTTTCGGACTAGACATCTTCACTGCCTGCTTGTCCGAATCATTCACCTTGAAATATTCGGGTGGAAGTCCGTTTTTTGTAAAATCGTGAGTGAACACGGCTTTCAGTTTTGAAGACTCTGCATCCAGCGAGACGGCCAGAGGATCAACGAGCTTCTGATCTTTTGCCGAGGGAATGGTCTTGAGCCAATTTCCTCGCATGAAGACATTCCGTACACGTACTTCAGTCTCGCTAGCG
>JAJDEL010000610.1 GCA_029259835.1 Planctomicrobium sp.
ATTGCCAGGATTAACTCAACACTTTTTCGGCCTTCGTTACCATTGATTTCCGGCTCCCGGTTTTCGTTGATTGCAGCTATGAAGTCTTCAAACTGCTTTTGGTGACCGATGAACGAAATCGCTGTCGGGTCTGATGCTCCTCCGGTTGACTCGCTGCCTGGACCATGATCGGCGAGCAGTTGCTCATCTCCATCTTGTTTCTCTTCGAAATCCCATAAGAGAATTGAATCTTGCTCGATAATCGCTGAGCCTGTCGTGCCGTGGATTTCGATCTTCTTGAGAAGTCCAGGGTAGGCACACGTTGTCGCTTCCAGATTCCCCAGGGCGCCGTTTTTGAACTTGACCGTGGCGGCGCCGACATCTTCGACTTCGATGCGTTCGTGGGCGATGGTTGAAGTCATGCCAACAACTTGATCGATATCTCCCATGAACCAGTACAGCAAATCGACATTGTGAATCGCTTGATTCATGAAGGCGCCGCCGCCGTCTAGTTTCCAAGTTCCGCGCCATCCGCCGCTGTCGTAGTATTCTTGCGAACGCCACCACTTGACATAGGCGTCCCCTAGAGTCAATTTGCCGAATCGACCTTCGTCAATTGCGCTCTTGAGAGCCAAGTTCGCAGGGCTGAAACGCGAAGGTAAAATTGCTCCGAGTTTCACACCTGACTCTTCACAAGCCTTGATAATTGCATCGCAGCGCTCAAGGGTAATCTCCAGCGGCTTTTCTACGAGAAGATGCTTCCCAGCCTTCGCTGCAGCAATGGCTGGATCGAGATGAACACCGCTCGGAGTGCAAATTGTAACAACGTTCACATCGGCATTCGCCAGCATTTCGTCCAGATTTGAGTAAGCCTGGCAACCATTCTCAGCACCAAAGGCCTCTGCTCGCTCGCCGACCATGTCGAAACAGGCCACCAATTTCGCACCTGAAATCGCTTCAATCGCTTTGGCATGAAACTGGGCAATCATCCCGGTTCCGACAATTCCAAATCCCGTTGACATTTTTTGCTCCCATGATATGACGTTCTCGCTCAATTCGATGAAAGTTTGAGCGTTTTTATCAGTTCAGAATTGAATCTCAACAGGTCAACGTCGATGCGTCAACGGACCGCTTGCAACATTTCGTGAATTCAGGAATTATTCAACCGCAAGAACTCGAGATTGTAAAAATTAGCTTTTCAGCCAAAAGCACGGACGCCATAATAGAATAAAAAAACACCGAGCTCACCGAGAGGACAGAAGAATCAAGTAATGGTAAGGGACTGTCCCGAAAGAGATTCCCGACATCAGCCGTTTGGGCGATAGTCCCTTATCGAATTTCGGTTCACGCTCAGAACCGGGGCTAGCGCGTTCGGCTCAAATCGAGAAGTTCCAAGGTAAATACCATTGGGCTACTGCCCTGCGGCTGATGCAGACGGAATCAACTCGGTCATTTATTACGGGACTATTCCTAAGTGGGCGATGTCAGTTCTGTTTGATGTGACAACTGTGAAGCCTTCTTGTCAGTGATCATCCGGGGAATCCATACTTTAGCGTGTTCTTTTTTACTTCATCTGGATGATTAGTGACCGCTTTTGATACGGTACTGCGAGATGTTGATGATTTTTTGTAGAGGCATGGCATGAAGTTGAACGAACAGAGATTAGAACTTTTGCGAACGTATGGTCAGGAGCATCTGATTAAATTTTGGGATGAGTTGAATGAGAAACAGCAATGCAACCTCCAGAGACAAATCGAAGAAATCGACTTTACTCTTTTGCAAAGGTTGATTGATCAGCGGGATCGGAAGGTGAAAAGCGGAACTGGTGTTGATCGGGCAAAACTTGCCCAATCCCCAACGCAATTAGTTCGTCTCCCGCAGAATGATGCTGAGCGTGTAGAGCGAGAGAATGCAAAACGCGCCGGTTTGGAACTTCTTAAAACTGGCAAGGTTGGTGCGATTCTTGTTGCTGGTGGGCAAGGCTCACGGCTCGGCTTTGACCACCCGAAAGGGATGTATCCGATTGGTCCAGTGAGCCAGCGGACTCTCTTTCAGATTTTGAGCGAACAACTGCTCGCTCGCTCTCAGCAGGCGCGAGTTGCGATTCCTTATTTTGTGATGACCAGCGAGGAGACTCATCTTCCGACAACAATCTTCTTTCGCGAACACGACTATTTCGGTCTTGGTGAAGAGAACGTCTACTTTTTTCAACAGGCATCACTGCCGGCGATTGACGGTAGTTCATCTGCGATATTACTTTCTGAGAAAGGGAGAATCTCTACGAGTCCAGACGGTCATGGTGGCACATTGCAAGCCTTGCAGAAGCATGGCATGTTTGAGGTGATGAAAGAACGTGGAGTTGAGCATCTGTTTTACCATCAAGTCGATAATCCGACAGCGATTGTTTGCGACCCGGTTCTGTTGGGATTGCACGAAAAGTATGAGTCCGACTTCACGACCAAAGTCGTTGCTAAGGCGAGACCGGAAGAGAAGATGGGGGTATTGGTTTCCATTGATTGCAACACTGAGGTCATCGAATACAGTGAACTTTCCAGTGAAGATGCCTACCGAAAAGATGCCGCTGGCAACGACGTGTTCTGGGCGGGGAATACCGCGACTCACGTGTTTCGCAGATCATTTGTTGAGAGGCTGCTGACTGAAGATTTTTCTCTACCGTTTCATATTGCCCATAAGAAAATTGCTCATGTCGATTCCGAAGGAACACTGATCGAACCGGAATCACCGAATGGCAACAAATTCGAGCAATTTATCTTTGATGCCCTGCCCCACACAAAGGTCGCTCTCGTCGTAGAAGGTGATAGAGACCGTGAATTCAATCCTGTCAAAAACGCCGAAGGCAGCGACTCACCAGAAACCTCACGAGCGGCGATGCAGCGTATTGCGAGCGAATGGATTCAATTTGCTGGAGGAAACGTTGAAGATGGTGTGAAAGTCGAAATCAGTCCGCTGTACGCATTGGACGACATTGATTTGAAGTCAAGACAAATCGAAGGGCAATCATTTTCTGAAGATTCGATTCTGAACATGTGAGCCCCTTCCGAGCTTTAGATTCCTGATTCTTCCGCTCACTCCCTACCAACTCCAAACCAGATTCATAATAATTCCGGAAATGATCAACTTACTGAACTCATAATAAGGACCGATTCGATGGCTAACGTGACTCTCAAAGGCAACGCTGTCACTCTCGCTGGGGACGAACTGCAAGTTGGCGGTGCTGCTCCAGATTTTCAGTTGCAAAGCAATGATCTCGGTGATGTTTCACTTGCAGATTCCGCAGGCAAGACTCGTATTATCGCAACTGTTCCATCTTTGGATACAGGTGTTTGTCACGCAGAGACGAAGCGATTCAATGACGAAGCTGCGAATCTGGATGGGGTGGAAATCCTCGTTGTCAGTACCGACCTACCATTCGGGCAAAAACGCTGGTGTGGTGCCGAGGGGGTGGAAGCTGTGGTCACGCTCAGCGCGCATCGATCCCATGCGTTTGGCGAGTCCTACGGCGTGCTGATCGCAGGCGGACCGTTTGACCAATGCCTGGCCCGCGCCATTTTTGTTGT
>JAJDEL010000062.1 GCA_029259835.1 Planctomicrobium sp.
ATGTTGAAAAAGGGATCGTCCGACAAACAATTGACCCGGCAACAAACTGTCCGTTTGACTGGCAGTTGATTTTTCACGATTTGTTTCGAGTGCAAACAAGCAAAATTCGCCCCCGTGGCGCGGCGGTTTCAATTAAACACAACGGGCATTGGTTTTACATCGATGAAAGTGACATCGACTCGAAGCGAACGTTCAATCTGCTTCTAGAACTGTTCAACTTAGAAATTCGAGCTGGTGGCGGCGCCCAGATCCCGTTGCTGACGATTTGAAATCATCGTTAACCGTACGGCGAGGTACACGGTGAATCATTGACAAATTTCCACCGTCAACGGGCTCTGTCCTGTGGAACCGGGATGATGCACGAAGCTTTGAACCATATCAATCGTGGTTCAACGAATGTGTTAAAAGCTATCAGGGACACGACGACGAATCTCTCCCCACTTCTGCATGTTCGTGAACACCCGTCCCTCGCTGTCTTGAAGTTCAAATAATTGGTCGGAAGACCAACAGTCTGAACATCTGACAACAAATGATCATCTGGGCGCTTCGCTTTTATTCCGTCACATCCCTTTGCTGAGCTTGAATACTCAGCAGGATACGCCATCTTTTTTCGTTTCAACAGAACACAACTTGTGACCATAAATTAGAAGGGACGAAACATGCCGATCTTCGGTGACAAGACTGTTTTTGCAATTGAGTATGAGATTGCGTGTCACAAACCGCTGGGGCGGATTGTGTTCCGGCTAGAGTACAGAAAGCAAGAACAACCATCATTGCGGCCCGTCGGGCAGTGAGGGAGTGACTTGTTCCACTTCCCCGCTGCCCAACGCTGCAACAGTTCCAGCGTACTATCACTAAAATCGAAATCGGGTTCCGAAAGTGATCAAAATGAGTGTCTTTTCTGAGTAAACTAATGGGACGCAGTGATTGTGTCATGTGAAGGATCTTCGCTCTTTGTACTAAACAGATGAATTCAACCTTAAGGGGTGATCGAGATCAAGTCGTTTGCAATTCGTGTAACGCATCACCTCGTTCAACTCGTCGGTGTTTTCAATTCAATGGCTTTGAGTCTCAGACTCAACCAGTGGCACTTCGATGACATTCGACATACAGTAAGTGGACGATCGCTTGCAGGTTGATTGAGAATTGTTTGAGAATATTGGGGGATGCTGATCAATGAGGGCGACCAATCACGTCTGGACGGGTAGTGGTGAGTTGTGGGAATCAACTCGCTCCGATTCTCCGCGGTTGGCCTTCCGTACCACCTAGGCCGGGATGATTTGTACCAACCAGAGGAATTCCTATTTGCGACGGTGGGTGTATCACGTCACTGCCAGCAAGAAAACCATTCACTCTCATTGCCTCACTCGAACACGATTTTTAACATCAGTTTCTCCATGTCTTTACAAGGATCGATGAACCATGAATCTCCGACATTTAATTCTTGCCACTTTCACACTGCTTCTGACAACCACGATCTCTTCGGCGCAGATTTACAGAGTCTGCCCGATCTTTAACATGGGGCCGGCGGACGCCAATGGTAATTTCATGTACGCTGCGACGAAGTACGAAGTTGACACTAACGGCAACGAGGTAGGCGGATCCTGTGGCAACGGAATCACAGTGATGTACATCAGCGGTGCCGGTGAAGAGGCGTACTGCCTTGGAGCAGGCGATTGCTCCGATTGTGCCACACTTCAGGGTAAGCACAAGTATGACGGACCACAGACTGCCAGAGCGAACACTCGGAAAAACACACCTGGCATTGGAGACTTTGTGCTCACCAAACAGCGATATATCGGTTCTTCCTTGAAGAGTCCGAATGATATTAAATTTGACAACTGCCTCATTCCGGATCGTTTGAACCCAGCAGGCAAGGTGTCAGTCGGAACACGTTTGAAGGACCCTACGCAGTTCACTAAAGATGGGTACGTGTCCCGTAATGGCGCATTTGCAAAGGTACGCGTGCTAATCATCACTCGGAGGCGTCAAAGCTCTCCCGTCCTCCCACTCGTCGTCGCCTTCGGAGTCGAATGCAGCAATCCAGGGGCAGGGTTACCAGTTACGGAACACGCTGAACGTTTCACGCCGATTACTCAGGCCGAAAGTTGGGAAGATATAAAGGACAATAATTCGAACTCTAAAATCACATCCATTAGTGATATGAAACTTGTGAAGGGGGAAATAATTGGCATTCCCTTGTACATTTTCGCACACGACAAAGCTCCGTGGGTCCAATGATGGCTGTCGATCCATCAAACGGACATATGTATCAAACCGAGGTCAAGTTCGATCTGACAATACAGATCATATCGTCCGTTCGGATACTACGGGGTGGTAACCTGCACCCTTCAGGGATTTGTGTGCGCGTTGTTGGATCATCTTGTCGCGCTGCATCGCGCCTGAAGTTGATCTCACAACGTTAGTCGATCTCTCCTCGAATCGATGCTGGAGACCGAGACGCTGGCTATGATTCGGTCTGGCATTGGGAATGTTTATACTTGCTTCTCTCGATTGGCACCAATCATGACTGCATTGAAATCTGATCGTTTCTCATTTTTTGTCTATGTGTTGGTTGGAGATGTTGGCACGACCCGTGCAGCCCTCGGTTTGCTAGGTCAATTGACGGCGCTGTCAAGGAGAATCGACTCCATCGATATTTATGTCGGCATCGACAACGCAGTCGGTTCGGATCTGTGTCATCCGTTCGGACGTACTCACTGGTCGATGTGGAAGAACTCCGCATCGAATGGGGGGGGAGGGCAAACGTGGATTCAGGAAAATGGTGGGGATGATTTCCTGCCCACCATTGCTAAACGCGTAACGGAATTCGTGAAATGGTCGAACGAAGAAACAAAACACTTGAATGGTGGACGACTGTTTCTGGTCAGTAGCCATGGCATTCCGGGATTGGGTATGTCGGGTTCAAAGATCAGCTGGATCAAAAGCGACGAAGGCAAGGAGTTGTTTGAAGAGGCAGACGAGAACCCAATCGATTCGAGCATGTTCTGGCGTCTTCTGGAGGAGGACCAATCAGTTCCAAAAGAGAATATCCAACAGTTTGATCGCTTTCTGAATCGATGGAACAAGTCGCCACTGAGTCGAGGTCAGGAGCTTCGCATTGATGAACCTCTACGAGAAGAGTCAGTGACGCACATACTCAACGCATCGTGGTGTTATCAGCATCCTGAAGCAGCCGGTCTGATGGGTGTTACCTATATCGGTTATTCCCCTCCGCAACAAAAGGAGGCCGCCAGCGAAACGACAAAGAGAACTGACTTAGAGAATGACGTTGCCCCCAACTCTGACTACCTGACTGTTCGGCAACTTCGCCTTGCTCTGGAGACTTACGAGAACGACCTTGATTGCCTGTTCCTGCATAACTGCAGCCTGGGAATGGTCGAAACGTTTTATGAACTTCGGGGAGTCGCAAAATCGATCGTTGCCGCCGCTTCAGAAATTGCGGCCAGAGAACCTGTAATTGAAGTCGACGGAATTCCGGATGGTTGGACCAAAGATCCAACCCGGTGGTTCAACGACACTGTCCTCAGGCTTCGGGGACCGGCGCTGGGTGAGTACCTCGTTCATCGCCAAGCCGTTTCCCGTTCAAATAGCAATGAAGATCACATATTCGTTGGAGCATTTGGTCAGATTGATGGACGTTGGGACCAATTCATTGGCGGATTAGTTGGAAGTCTCTACGTCCTTGCTGATTTGATTGAGATCGTCAACGACGGCCCTTCAGTGCTGGGAACGGAGCATGCTCGGTTTCAAGACTCACTAACAGAAATTCAGGAAGTATACCAATCCAACGATTCTCTCGATTTGCATTCCAGTAACTTCAGTTTATTGATGAAGGTCCTTCACGGAGCCAAAGTCGGGGATATGCACATTTTGGGAGATTCGATGGTTGACGCGATCAAACGATTCCAGGATCACTTGCTGTTCCATCGATCTCATAGCGCGAACAGTACGTCAGTCGTAGACGGTACGATACCTGGAATGAATATTTTCTCTCCTAATTGCATCGAGTCGTCGAAGTTTGAAGAGCTTTATCGTCCTCCTGCATACGGAGACGATGGGAAGAGCTTTGAGTTCCTCAGTCTGGTCCCATGGGATCGCATCCTGAAGGGTCTCTTGTCAGAAGTATCCCCTGCTCCAACTGATTCGCAGCCAAGTACCAACCCCCCCAACACGCATAGTGGTTTATAGCGGCGTGGACCTGGGTGTTCACTTGAGCGTCCGTGCTAGACGAAAACCGCAGTATGGCTTGACCTTCATCCGGCCCGAGCCATCGGGATAGATGGGGAATTGATCCTGAACTCCAAGGTTCGGATCGATGCTGACTTGCGTCAGCACCCAGCGAGGGAGGGAGTAAGGGGCCTTTGCAGAAACATTCGTGAATTCGTTAGGGTTGCCGCCCCGGAGAATATGGAGGGGGGAAGGCTGGTTGTTGTCCGGCACTCTTGGAACGGATTCCCCGTTATTTCGGGCGGCAGCGATTCGGTAGCCATCGGGAGTGCCCCAGACCCATTCGGCGTGTCCATCGAAAATGTGTTTGATGCTGTCAAGCTCCTGCTCCAATGCTACTGCTTTATCTTTGGAGATTTTGGTGATCTGCTGGATTCGATCAATGTCATTGTTCTGAGCGGCATGGACAAGTCGGGCGAGGTATTCAAATTCTTTTTCGTTAAGAAGTCTGCAACCGGGTAGTTCTGCCCAGTAGACCGCTTCGTCAAAGCGGACGGTCATTGGGTCAGCGGGAGTCATGCCGAGTGGGTCCATCCGATCGTGGTAAAAGCCGCGTGCTGGGGAGTCGAAGAAGTCCTGATAGGTAAACTCATGCCGGCAGACCTGAAAGCTCCGAATCGTGCAAGTGTGCGTTGGTGTGTCTACGGAGCCAGGGTCGCCAAGAGTGATATTGGTGGCGCCAGGAATGTTTACGAAGTCTGTGTCATCGACATTAACTGGGACAGTGATCTTTGGCCACTCAATGGAGTTTTCACTGATAGCTGTGTAATCCTGATGGGGACGAGGTTCATGAAAGCCGTTGATCTGCAAGGGGACGGTGCGGATGACTTCTATTGACCGCGTTGGATCATTCGTCTGATTTTCCTTGAGTGCAGGTGACGCGGTCGTTCCACGAGTCGTAAAAGGTGTCACGAAGGCTGTCACACGGTAAAGTCCAGGCTTGAGTTGTGGCGATTCATCTCCCGTGGGAACAGTCACATGATCGCTCCCTTCGATCGGCAGCCCGCTCAAAGAGTCAATCGGAGAGATCATGACGAGTGCATTCGGCGGATCGGTATTCAGGTGAACCGTGTGCAGCGTCTGAACAACACCTGCCGGAATGAGGAGGTATGTCATCAGTGCACCCACGACGAGCGCACAGACGGAGGCGATCACCACCTGGAGCGTGGTCGGCAGATGTATTAACCGCTGCCACGCTAGATCGAGCGTTGTTAGATGTCGGGCCTTGGATGGCTTACCTTCGATGCAGCGGTCGAGGTCAGCCGAAAATTCCTCGGCCGACTGGTAACGTGACGATGGACGTTTCTGAATAGCCTTCCAGCAAACCGCTTCAAGATCTGCGGAAAGGCCAGGATTAAGTTCCCTTGGCAGGGGGGGGAGTTTATGGCGAACCTGGTGCAGTAGGGCCTCTTTATCTCCTTGAAAAGGCCGCCGACCTGTCAAGAGTTCATAGAGAACGACACCGAGGCTGTAAATGTCGCTGCGGGCGTCGACGTTCTGCCCTGTTGCTTGTTCTGGACCCATGTAGGCGTACGTGCCGATAATTGCCCCTGGCACGGCGATTGTGGTCTGTGAGTCGATCCATTTAGCGAGACCAAAGTCGGCCAGCAGCGGTTGGTTGTCGTCAGCAATCAGGATGTTCCCCGGTTTGATGTCGCGATGAACAATCCCGGCGGCATGAGCGTGTGCCAGACCATCCGCCAGTCTGCGAATGATATTCGCTGAGGACGCCGGCGTAGGGGGAGACTCCTTCTTCCACTCGGCGAGACTAGGGCCATCGATGAATTGCGAAACAATGTACAATTCCCCATTGTCAACGCCTGCGGTGTGAACAGTAACGAGATTCGGGTGTGACAAGCGGGCCGCCGATTTCGCTTCACGGAGGAAGAATTCTCCGTCTTCAGACTCAGGTGTGGTAACG
>JAJDEL010000611.1 GCA_029259835.1 Planctomicrobium sp.
CATTGGCGCAAAGCGCGCATCCCGTCGCATCTCACAGCACATTCGATACGGACTGAGCCGCACGCATAGAAGTTTCGTTACGAAAAACCTGTCGCATAGTGGTGTTTTGATAGTCTGTGAGTGTAGTATCACGTCGGGGGATGGGCTTTCATTCGAATGCCTCTTCTATCAACCAATCATTCGAAGCCGTTCGGCACCACACACCTCTTGGAGAAAAACATGGCGACATCTTTACGTGACCATGTGATCCACTTTCTATCGTGCTGGCTGCCAGTGCCACAAATTTCATGTCGGCTGATTGAAAAGCTCGGCCGCAATATTCGATCGCTCAAGTTTAAGGCACTCACTGAGGTAGCTGTTCGAATGGCCAAGGTGACTCTGATTTCGGACCTGCACCGTGAGTACAGTTTCATGATCGCAATTCCGGATCTGGCTCTCGAAGGTACCGGAGATTTCCACTAGGAACGACGAATTCTGATAAGCAATATTTACCGAAAAAATATAAAGCCCACACATTGAGTTGCATTAGATTCCTAATTCAACATCCTTTTTTCAATTCTACAAAGGCTACAACATGAAAACGAAAATCGCATTTGCAACATCGCTTGCCTTGCTGGTGACTACCAGTTTGGCGACGAATGTTGGAATGGCACAGGAAAAAGCACAAATCGATCGCACGGTGCTTCCCGTTAAGGGGCCATGGTATCCGCCCATCACAACATTGGATGCCCGAGATGCCAAAGCGCCGCCGATCTTCGAGGTTAAGGCACCGGAGGGGGCGCCGAACGTGGTGATCGTTTTGATTGACGACCTTGGGTTTGGCGGTACGAGCGCGACAGGGAGCGTTCTGAAGACGCCAAACTTCGATAAGCTCGCCAAAACAGGTTTGTTGTACAACCAATTTCATACGACCGCACTCTGTTCACCAACACGTCAGTCACTCAAGACTGGCCGTAACCATCATTCGTGCAATCAGGCGAAGATCACAGAAGTGGCCACGGCGTTCCCAGGCGCGACAGGTATGCTTCCCAGTGACGTCGCCAGCATTGGGGAAATGTTACGACTGAACGGATACAGCACATCTGCCTATGGGAAATGGCACGAGACTGCAGTGTGGGAAATCAGCCCTTCCGGTCCGTTTGATCGCTGGCCAAATCGTCAGGGCTTTGACGAATTCTATGGTTTCCTTGGTGGTGAAACGAATCAATGGGCACCTGCTGTCTATCACAACCAGAACCGTGTCGAGACTCCAGACGACCCTGACTACCACTTTATGAACGATATGGCCACTCAGGCCATCAAGTGGATTCGCTTTCAGCAAGCGTTGACTCCCGACAAACCCTTCTTCACTTACTTTGCCCCAGGCGCAGTGCATGCTCCACACCATGTACCGCAGTCCTATGTGAAAAAATGGAAGGGCAAATTTGACGAGGGTTGGGACGTGATCCGCAAACGCATCTTCGACAAACAAAAGAAGCTAGGCGTCATTCCGGCGGATACGAAACTGGCGAATAAACCCGACGACATCAAGGACTGGGCCGACCTCTCTGATAAGGAGCGGAAACTCTTCGCACGTCAGGCTGAAGTATTTGCTGCCTTCCTCGAAATGACCGATCATGAGACAGGGCGAGTGATCCAGGCGATCGAAGATCTCGGCGAGTTGGAGAATACACTCATTTTTTATATCTCTGGTGACAACGGCACCAGTGCGGAAGGTGGGATGTCCGGTCTCTACAATGAACTGACCTACTTCAACTCAGAACCGAAGGGGTCCGACGTCGATTTCATGATGGAACATTACGACACATGGGGCAGTCCAGAGACATATCCGCACATGGCAGCGGGATGGGCAGTTGCCTTTGACTCACCGTTTATGTGGACCAAGCAGATTGCTTCGAACTACGGTGGAACGCGAAACCCGTTGGTCGTTCATTGGCCCGACCGGATCAAGAACAATGGGGAAATTCGGTCTCAATGGCATCACGTCATCGACATCGTTCCTACGATTCTCGAAGCCGCCAAACTTCCACAACCTCGCGTCGTAAACGGCATACCTCAGCGGCCGATTGAAGGCACGAGTATGGTCTCCATCCCAAGGCACCCGGCCAACATCAGATTCAATATTTTGAAATGTTCGGCAATCGTGGCATCTACTTCGATGGCTGGTTCGCTGGCACAGTGCACATGAAGCCGTGGGCGAATCCCGAGAATCGATTCCCAGAAGACACGTGGGAACTCTACCGAGTCAGCGAAGATTTCAGTATGTCGACGGATCTTGCGAAACAGCATCCCGATGTCCTCGCCAAGCTACAGCAGGTATTCCTCGACGAAGCAGTCAAGTACAATGTGCTTCCCTTGGATGATCGGAGAGAAGAGTTGTTCAACCCGAAATTGGCTGGCAGACCAGACCTGATGTTCGGACGTAAATCTCTCACTCTGTTCGAAGGCATGAACGGTCTGCTCGAGAACGATTTCATTAACATTAAGAACACATCGTTTGAAATTGTTGCCGATCTCGAATCCAACGACAAACCGTCCAACGGTGTCATCGTGTCGCAAGGAGGCCGCTTCGGCGGTTGGAGCCTGCATGTCAAAGATGGTGTGCCGAAGTTCACATATAACTATCTTGGTCTCAAGTATTCGGTCGTCACCAGTAAATCAAAACTGCCCAGCGGCAAGTCGACTGTAAAGATGGACTTCGCTTATGACGGCGGAAAGCCCGGAGCAGGCGGCACCGCGACGTTATACGTTGATGGTCAGTCGGTCGGGTCGACCAAAGTCGAGAAAACGCAGATGGCGATCTTTTCGCCAGACGAATCGGCCGGGGTCGGTGAAGACACAGAAACGTCTGTCTCCAAAGAGTACGACCCTAGGAATAGCGAATTTACGGGCTCGATCCACAAGGTGACTATCAACCTTAAGGACTGAGCTGAACACAGCAAGGAAAATCAAGAGTCCTTGTTCGCATCACCTCGAGTTTCAGAGCCAAAGAAATCGAAAAGCGATTTACAGTTTCGCAGACCAGTTCGCAGTCAACTCGCCACAAGGAAGGTGAAATCCAACAGACCCCACCTCCTGCACCCTCACGGCTCACAGAGACCGTGGCACACAATTAAGTTTCAACTCGAGCACCCGGCCGGGGTTTTGTCACTCTCATTGCGGTGCAATGAAGTGTTCCTTGTGAGCAATCGCGTACCGAGAAAGTAGAACCTCAATGTTTTCGTCGCATTCGTAATACTTACCATCCAATTCGCCAAGCAACTGATCTTGTCGCGAAGAAAATCCTGAGATTTGTTGGTGACGCTTGCTGTTGTCTTCAGACGGTCCCTTTGAGCCGAAGAGTCGTGTTGCCTCATCAAGAATGTTCAAGCGACTATTTGCACCAATCGCCTTGAGACCTTTGATCGCATCTTTCCAATGATCGCCAGACGAGTTCACAAAGTACTGCGAGTGTCCTCCGTTATTCACCTCGCCATGGTAGCAGAAAACGGTGAAGTAATGCTTTTGTGGTTGTGACAACGCGTCATATCCACAGTTGTCTAAAGTTTCAAAGACCACATCACGAACGTTTGTGACACCAGAGAAGACTGCCAAGGCCTCGGCGGCAGCTTCTTGAACCCTGTCATTAGACGACTTCATTTCAGCGCGAAACGTCTCTTCCGCAGAAGCATCAGGGTTCCGTGCGAGTGCGAGTAGAGCCTCTGCGTATTCGTAGTCATGAGGGTAATCGTTAATCTGAGGCTTCACGGCTTTAAGAAACGGCAACAATGATTCGTGCGGTATCTTGTGATCCGCTGCATTCAACGCTCGAATAATATATCGGACTTCATCGTTCTCGACCGTGAAGTATTCGGGAGAGAGGAGAATAGGTAACGCACGATTCGAATTGATCGTGAATAACAACTCTGGTGCTGTACCACTGATGGAGCTGTCATCTCGGTTCAGCAACTTCTTGAGCGCCGGGAACATTGCGTCTAGAAACTCCTTTGTGCAACGCTCACTATCAATACCGCTTTGGATCCCCATCATCGCGTAGGATCGAACGTAGTCTTCGTCATCGTCCAATGCCTTCAGCATCGCCGCGATACATTCATCAGTGCCGATATTGCCCAGCACTAGGGCAGCCTGTTTGCGAAATTGATCGTCTTCGTGGTCGATGTACTTAGCAAGCGGAAGAGCCGCTTCGGCAGGTCCGATCGCCCCCAGAAGTTTACAGATTCGCTCAAAAGGTGATTTTGCATCGAGAATGTGGTCACCTTCTCCGAATTGCTTCGTTTTGGTTTTGGGATCCTCAAGTGCCGTGATTAGATAAGGAACGGCTTTGGAACCAACAAGTTTGAGACGGTCGAAATTAAAGTCTTTGTCCTCTTGGGCGAACAGACGATCAACCATTTTCTGAATCTCGGCATCCGAGATATCCACGGGGACTTCCAACGCATCTCGTGCGGCAAAATGGTCAGCCGCCACTTGTTTGTAGTCAGGATTTTTCAACCAATCGCGGAATCCGCCCGCCTCGCCGCTTTGTGTTCTGAATAACCGGGATGCGATGAAGTAAACTCCAGCGATTACCAGGAGAATAGCGAGGCTGATGAGAGTGTATTTCATGACGCAGTTCGCAGGAGACGAAAGTTTGATGTCAACTCAGGCCTCTGGCATGTATTTACACAAGCATACATCACTTCACCTTGCGATTATCACTCCGGTAAATCGACTTTGATTTTCAGATCACGTAGCTGATGATCATCGACTTCTGAGGGGGCGCCCATCATCAGGTCGGAGGCTTTCTGAGTTTTCGGGAAGGCGATGACGTCGCGGATGTTGTCGGTCGCGGCGAACATCATGATCCAACGGTCCAATCCCAGCGCGATACCAGCATGCGGTGGTGCTCCGTAGCGGAGTGCCTGAAGTAGGAATCCGAAGCGACGTTCAGCTTCCTCGGCTTCGATATTCAGCAAATCAAAAATCTGCTGCTGAACTGCGGGGTCGTGTATTCGAACAGAACCGCTGGCGGCTTCGTAACCATTGCAAACAAGATCGTATGAAAGCGCCCGGATCTTTGATGGATCGCTTTCGAAGTACTCTACGTCGTCAGGATGAACAGCACAGAACGGATGGTGTTCGGCGTCCCAGCGATTTTCTTCTTCATTCCGAGTGACGAGAGGGAACTCGAGCACCCAGGCACAACTCAGTTCCTTCGGATCGTAAAGCCCAAGGTCCTTCGCGATGTGATTGCGTAGTGCAGCGAGTGCCGCACAGGTCACTTCATACTTATCTGCAACATAAACGAGAAGGTCACCATCTTCACCTCCCATACGCTGAACAATTGCTTTTTGTTCTTCTTCATCAAAAAACTTGGCGATGGAAGAATCGAGACCTCCACCAGCGACTTTGAAGTAAGCAAGTCCTTTCGCGCCGTACTCGCCGACGAGGTTTTTCATGTCCTTGTCTAAAATGCGTCGGGAATACTTGTCGGCACCACCTTTGATGCAGAGTCCGCGAATCTTTCCTCCGCTTTCGACTGTATTCTTAAAGACGCCGAATTTACTCTCGGTGACGAGATCGGAGATGTCCGTCAGTTCCATCTCGAAGCGAAGGTCCGGCTTATCGGTTCCGTACCGCTCCATGACTTCCGCGTGTGTATAGCGAGGCAGCGGCGTCGGCAATTCTTCGCCGCGAACGTCTTTGACCATGCGGGCGAGAAGACCATCGACGGTCGTGAGGATATCTTCCTGTTCGACGAACGACATTTCGATATCGATCTGTGTAAATTCAGGTTGTCGGTCGGCGCGAAGGTCTTCGTCACGGAAGCAGCGCGCGATTTGATAGTACCGGTCGTAGCCTGAGACCATCAAAATTTGCTTGAACAGCTGCGGCGATTGTGGCAACGCGTAGAATTCCGCTTCGTGGACGCGCGATGGAACGAGGTAATCGCGCGCACCTTCGGGTGAACTGCGTCCGAGAATTGGAGTTTCGATATCAAGGAAGCCGAGTTCGTCAAAATAGTTGCGGACTGACTGCGTCATCTTGTGCCGCAGGACCATCATTTCCTGCAAGGCTGGTCGGCGAAGATCGATGAA
>JAJDEL010000612.1 GCA_029259835.1 Planctomicrobium sp.
GGATCGACTTCGAGGACTTGAACTTCAATGATATCACCGGTATTGATAACTTCGGTCACACGTTTCACACGGCGGTGTTCCAGTTCACTAATGTGGACCAGACCTTCGATGCCTGGTTCGAGTTCAACGAACGCTCCGAACGTTTCAGTCTTTGTGACTCGTCCGGTGATTGTTGAACCTTTCGCGTATTTATCTTCGGCTGTTCGCCAAGGATTCTGAGTCAGTTGTCGCATGCCGAGACTGATTTTGTTTTTGTCGCGGTCAATGCTGAGAACCTTCACTTCAATCTCTTGTCCTTCAGCAATCACTTCAGATGGATGCCCAATTCGTATCCAGCTAATCTGCGAGATCGGCAGGAATCCATCGGTACCACCAAGATCAATAAAAGCTCCGTAATCCTTGATTGTCTTAACCGTTCCAGTTCGAACCTGGTCCGGTTTCAACTCTTCCATCAATTGTTTTCTGGCATCGGCACGTCGGGCATTCAAGACCTTGCGTCGACTGAGAACGAGATTCTTTTTAGAAGGTTTCAGCTCGGTAATCTCTGCCGTCAATTTCCTGCCGACGAAGACTGCCATATCTTCGACGAATCCGAAATCAATCTGGCTGGCGGGAATGAAACCTCGCAAACTGCCGACAGTGACTTCAAGCCCGCCTTTATTGGTTTTCTTAACGACGCATTCGACCATCTGTCCTTTGGAGAGATAGTCCCAATCCGCCGATTGGACGGTCATCGCTCCGCCTGGGCGACGCGTGAGAATCAGTCCTTCTTCTTCGTTGACTTTCTCGAAGAGAACTTCGAGTTCATCTCCGGGCTTAGGAACTTCCTTGCTTGCAAACTGCTTGAAAGGAACAACTCCGCTCATCCGCATCGCAAAATCAAGGAAAACATTGTCGCCGGTGATCGACTGCACAATCCCCTTGAGTTTTTGTCCAGGCTCCAGGTCATCAGGATCGGCGATCTGTTGCGATGTAGGTTCTGTAGTTTCTGAGGAAGTTGCATCACCAGCCATCGCTTCTTCAATCGCAGCTTCGATAGACGCATCAACTGATGTTTTATCGGGAAGACCACTCGCATCTGCGGCTTCGCTCGACACAAAATCCTCTGCGGCTTTCTCTGCACCAACACCAGTAATCGCCTTGGCAACTTCAGCTTCGATTTCATCATCGTCCGCTGATGGAAGCTCAATCGGACCTGCATAAATCGGCGCAGGGACGGCGAGTTCTCCACCAAGTGACGGGACCGGACGCGCATCCTCTGGCTTCGTCTCAGGATTCAATGTTCTCTTTGGTTTATCAGCAGACGGCGCGGGCGCCTCTGATTCCGACACAGCTTCTGCGGCGGGAGTTTCCAGAGAGGTCACGGTCGGAACGGCTTCTGCCGGGGCAGGTGTTTCTGCAACTTGATCTTGACCAGAAGACTCGCTGGCGCTCGCTGGCTCAACCTCTGCTTCCGTCGCCGGTTCTGCTACTGGCTCCGGTTGAACGGTTTCGACTGGCGGAGGTAAATTTTCGCCTGAATCGGAATCGGGAGGAGTTTCTATCGGACCTGCAGTGCCTGTTGAAGTAACAGTTACCTCTGGTGATTTGGTCTGCGGCGATTCAGCTTGTGAAACTTCTGCCTGTTGTCCCTCATCCTGAGGGACACTTTTGTCGGTGCTCATTCAGTAAACCTAAAACGAATGTCGTGAGGAGATACCATTATCAATGCAACAAAAGCGCTGCTACCCGAACTCGGTCCGACTCCTCGGCTCAGACCAAACGGAAAAAACGATAAAATTGTTGTGAGTCATGTGATTGTCAATCATCACACAGCGAAATTGCAAGGGATTCAGCCTGATCTATAGTGAAAAATTCAGATCATAATATTGGTGTATGTACGCATTGTTGCGATATCTGTGAGCTGATGGCTCAATAGTTAAAGATCAACTCAGAGCGGAATATATCGGGATTTCTCATTTTGGCAAACCTGCGGGTTATGAGTCGCGTTGCATCAACATGACATGCCGTCAGGAGTTGCCCATCCCATACGGATTGTTGTGAGAACTCATCATTCCTGATTCATCTTTTCAGCAACGAGGAAAAAGTGGTTGTAAACTCAGGAATCAGGTGAAATGGAGTCATCGTCAACATTTCGTGGAATGGAATCATCAGCAAATCAACTGTGGAGAGGATTTTCATGTCGGTTGAGTTATCATCGTGCCTGGTGACAGGTGGAGCCGGATTCATCGGTTCTCATATTGCCACACGTCTCGTCGAGCAGGGATGCCGGGTCCGTATCTTTGACAATTTGTCGACTGGACATCTGAAAAATCTTGCTCATCTTGGTGACCGTGTTGAGTTAGTGGAAGGTGACGTCAGCGATGCTTCGGCAGTCCGAAAAGCTGTTGAAGGAATAGATACGGTCTTTCATCAGGCGGCATTGGCTTCAGTTCCGATGAGTGTTGAGAATCCGGTCGCCACACATAACGCCTGCGTAAGTGGGACGATGAACGTCCTCAACGAAAGCCGCCTCGGTGGTGTTCGGCGAGTTGTCTATGCGGGGTCAAGCAGTGCCTATGGCGACAACCCAGAGATGCCGAAACGTGAAACGATGGTTCCGGAAGTTCTTTCGCCATATGCAGCTGCGAAGCTGGCGGGCGAACTCTACTGCGAATCTTTTGCGAATTCGTACGACTTGGAAGTCGTGCGTCTGCGTTACTTCAATGTCTTTGGGCCACGTCAAGATCCAAAGAGTCCTTACTCGGCTGTGATTCCGTTGTTTGCTGCGGCTTTGCTCGAAGGCCGAACTCCTCGCATTTACGGAACCGGCGAGCAATCTCGTGATTTCGTTTATGTTGGCAATGTCGTGAATGCAAATTTGCTGGCTGCAGCGGTCCCTGGAGTTTCTGGTCAAGTTTTCAATGTCGCCTCTGGCCTCTCAATCACGGTACTGGAACTGCTGCAAGCAATTTGCAACGGACTGAATAAGCCATTTGCTCCGGAGTTTCTTCCACCAAGGCAAGGTGATGTCCTGCACTCATGGGCCGAAATTTCTGAACTGGAAAAAGGATTGGGATATCAACCTAATTTTAGTTTCGAAGAGGGGCTGAAGGAGACGCTGAAATTTTATCGCACTGAACAGACTCCAGAAGAAGCAGTTCGCATCTAGTTTCACGAATTTTTTGAACAAGACAAAATTGTTGGCCTCCGGGAGTGATCGAGTGAGTACATCAGAACAAAAATCGAATTCAGAAGCGGAATTTGATTTTGCGCCGTTTGGGTTTATGAATGAGTCATCAGCCAATTCGCGTTCCAACATCGATATTGTGAAGTTCCTATTTTCGATCTGGAAGCCACTGATCCTCGGTGGTTGCCTGGGTGGACTCGCTGGAATCGGTGTCTATCTGTATCTGGGACCAGTCTATTCGGCGAATACTCAGGTTCTCGTTTCGAAAACAGCTTCCGTACCAATCAACGATGGAGAGGCGAACCGATTTGGAGATCGAGGCGATCATGTTGAGTTAATCAAAAGTGACTTAATCATTGAACCTGCTTTCAAAAAACATGGCCTCAATGAAGTCCCAGAACTCGCGACAGCCTACGATCCATTCAAAGAAGTTCGCGAGGGAATGTCTATCTCCCGCAGTTCGGGACAAGAAAACTCCTTCGACAATGTTCTCGACATCGCCTTCGCACATCCAGACAAAAAAATTGCAGCAGCGGTTGTTCAATCGATTGTCGATTCGTATCGCGATTACCTGTATGAGACACGTGACGAAAATTCGCGGCAACTCTATGACACGCTCTTGGAACGACAGAATAATTTGATGACTCAAATCGAGACTCAGGAAAAAGAGTATCGAGATTTCCGAACGAGCGCTCCGGTTTTTCTGAAAGCGTCCCCGATTGTTTCCGCAAATGGAACGGCCTTGCCACCACAAAGTCGATATGAAGTTGAACTCGCTTCAATTGAAGACACACAAAACACGAATCAAATCAAGCAAGCCGGAATCGAAGCAAAACTTGCAGAACTTCAGCGACGTCGGCAGCAAGGCGATTCGCGAGAAGCACTTGAATTCTGGGTCACCTACTCCTTGTCAACTGGAACTGGAGACGGAAAAACCGGTGCAGCAGGTGGAGCCAGCGCACTCTCAGGCCCTCCTGTGAAGGGCAATCTCGATCAGCAGTTTCTATCAACCCGACTCCTCGAGCAACGGCTTTTGCATTCGCTTGGTGAAGAGCACACCGCGGTCCGAAATGTCCGTCGACAAATTGATACAATCCTCGACGCCTATGCCCAACAAGGTTTAACTGCTCCCACTTACAAACGCTCGAGTGCTAATTCCTCGCTGGAACGGGACAATAAAGGGATGGATCTGGTTTCTGTTTACGAGCAAACGCTGAATAGCCAATTGGCAGAACTGGTTGTGATTTCTAAGAACCTGGATTTGATGCAAAGTGATGCTGAAAAGAAAGCAAAAGATGCTGAGCTCTATCAGGTGGAGGATCAACGACTCAAAGATAATCTTTCAATTCAGAAGACTCAGTTAACACAAATATTCGATCAAATTGCGACATACGATGTTTCAAAACAGCAAGAAGGCTTCCGGATGAAGCAAATCGCTCAGGTTCGCATTGAACGATCATTGAAACGAGTCATCAAAATTGTCGGCGCGTTCGGCTTTCTGGGAATTGGACTTGTATTCGTTCTTTCGTATTTCCGAGAGTGGCTGGACACGCGAATCAAATCGATTGATGAACTTTGCAAGTTGTCGAAAACTTCATTGCTCGGGACGATTCCTGATTTTGTCTCGACACCAGATGCAGACAGAATCGCCCAGGCATCAGGTCTTTCACCCGCACTTGTTTTCTATCATCGACCAAGCTCCCGTGAAGCGGAAGCGTTTCGGACAATTCGCACGACTCTCTTTCATGGACTTGACGAGAAAGAACAAGTTTTGCAAATCAGCAGTGCAGAACCTGGTGATGGCAAAAGTACAGTGATTGGAAACGTTGCGATCGCAATGGCTCAGGCAGGGAAACGTGTTCTGCTGATCGATTGCGACTTACGTCGTCCAACACTGCATCACTTGTTCGGACTCCCCCAGGAAGTCGGATTCACGGATGTTTTACTCAACGAAATCGAATGGAGAAATGCCGTTCGAGAGTCAGTAGTGAAAGACCTGTCAGTCATCACTGCGGGACTTTGCCCAGAGAATCCAGCGGAGATTCTCTCTGTGTGCAACTTGTCGAAACTTTTCAATGAGATGCGCAGCGAATACGACTATATATTAGTTGATTCGCCACCGGTTCTGGCGGTGAGTGACCCGGCGATTCTCTCTTCGCATGTTGATGGGATCACTGTCGTTGCACGACTCATGAAAAACAATCGCAGATCGATTTCAAGAACTATCGAAACGTTGCAAGTTCATGGAGTACGACTGCACGGAGTTCTTGCCAACGGAGTCGATACACAAGCAGCAAATGATTCGGGTTACAGTTACGAATCGTATGGAAGCTACTATGGCGAAGATGTGTCAGCCAGTCAGTCGACGAAACGAAGTCAACAGCCAGTCTTGACGAAGTCGCACTAGACAGACTGACTTTCCGTCGCAGACGTCTCCGTTTCGTCATCGCAGAAATTGGTCACTCGGCAAGGATTGAAATCGGAGTCGGTTGTATTCGAATCTGAGAAATTTCCGTGAATTCGCGAACACAGCCTTTTCAAATCATCGAGATCCTTCTGTGTAAATCCTTGAATCGCCTGGTCGCGGATTTCGCGTGTGATGGCGGAGGCACGTTGCCAAACTTCATCCGCCTTCTCAGTTGGATGAATTGTTTTCTTTCGACGATCTTCGGTACAGTTTTGACGGGTAA
>JAJDEL010000613.1 GCA_029259835.1 Planctomicrobium sp.
CCGTATACACACCTGCGGCTGTGGCAGCGGCTCGTTTGTTGAATGGAATTCGATAACGGAGCGGAGGAGCACAATCGCCGGGACGGTAGTACCCCAACGCATATTGCTCACACCAGACAGGATCGAGTGCCATCTGGTAGGGCAAACCGGCGACTTGCAGACCGAATTTTGACACAGAAATAAACGGTTGAATGCCGGGTCGGTAAGTGTGACCGTATCGCTCGAGCGAGACATCCTCAAAATAGAGCGGGTCGTGTTTGAGGTTGGACGCCATCCAATGATAGTGCGTGGGTGCGATGTTACGTTCGAAAGAGCCAGAAGCCGGCAGCGTCAAATACTCTGGACCTTTATTTTTATCATCTGCCGCGAACTGACGTTCTTGCTTCGAGTCCAATTTCGGAACATAATCGTGAAATGGTCGGATGTCCGAGATGCTTCGCAGTATCGGTTTGCGTGGAGAACCTTCCAGTGCTGGTGGCAAAGTGTTTTGCAGTGCCAACTTGAACTGACCGATCTCTTCAGATTCAGGAAGAGGTGGAACGACCATAGGTGGTTCCGCTGGTTTTTGAGATTGTGTTGGATAAGGGTTCGGGACAGTAAGCGTTCTTGCTGGAAATGCGATTTCTGTCGGCTCGTCAGTGACAGTCGGTTTTGCACTGAGTTTCAATTTATCAGGCTCCGGCTTCGGAGCATCTAAAACCTCAGATTGTTGTGTCTGAGGATCAAACAATCGAATCGGAGCTTCAAAGCTTGGTTTCTCATCAACGAGTGTTGAATCCAGTTGCGGAAACTCTTTCTGAAGTGTTTCGAAGGGAACAGAGTCCGAAAATGGTAAGAACGGCGTCGAAAAATCAGTCGGTGCTTGCTCTATCGGTATCCACTGATTTCTGGCTGACTTCCAGCGTTCATTGGCGGAACGTTTTTGAAGACGCTCCAACGGCGAATCTTGTGCGGATGCCGTTGATAGAAATGCCGTCCCTGCGGCAACCGCGCATGCAATCGCGACCGTCTTCAACAACGTTGGTAGATACGCGCCGACTTTCAATTGATCATCTTCGATCGTTTGAATTGTGTTCGGTGCTGTAATTTGGCGCTTCTTGCGTGATGGCAATGTCATGCGGATGGTTCTCCCTTACCGTTGCCGCCGACACTCGCAGGAATTGAGCTTTCGTCCGCAGGTCATCGACCGTCCGAACGCCGAGATATCCCATCCCGGCTCGTAGCCCCCCCACGAGCTGATACAATAGGCTGCTTAGGGGTCCCTTGTATGGAACGCGCCCCTCGACACCCTCTGGTACTAATTTCGGCGTTCCGCGCCCTTCATCTTCACTCTGGCTTTGCCGATATCGCTCGCTGCTCCCTTTTACCATCGCTCCGAGAGAACCCATGCCCCGATATCGCTTAAAACGACGACCTTGATACAGGATCATTTCGCCAGGACTTTCATCAAGTCCGGCAAGCAGACCACCAAGCATAACTGTAAAGCCTCCGGCAGCAAGGGCTTTCGTCATATCTCCGCTGAATCGAATCCCTCCATCGGCAATAATAGGCACATCCGTCCCAGCAACAATTTTTGCCGCATTAGAAACCGCTGTCAGTTGAGGAACCCCGACACCAGAAATCACTCTGGTTGTACAGATCGAACCAGGACCGATCCCGACTTTAATGCCATCCGCTCCTGCATCTAGTAACGCTTTCGCCCCATCGGCTGTTGCAACGTTTCCAGCGATGACGTCAATCTCCCATCGCGATTTAATGCTTTTCACCGCCTCGATGACATTCCGGGAATGTCCGTGAGCACTATCAACGACGAGGACATCCACACCAGAATTAATGAGAAGTTCAATTCGTTCTTCATCGTTAACTCCCACCGCGGCTCCGACTCGAAGACGTCCACGTTCGTCTTTGTTCGCCTTAGGGAACTTGAGATTCTTATCGATATCTTTAATCGTGATGAGACCACGCAAAAGGAAATCGTCATCGACAAGCAAGAGTTTCTCAACTTTGTTCTCACGAAGAATTCGCTCTGCACTTTTGAGATCTGTGTCTTCGCGGGCGGTGACCAGATTATCCTTCGTCATCACTTCGGAAATCGGAGTCTCACCTGAATCCAGAAAGCGGAGATCGCGACTTGTTAAAATCCCCTGCAGCTTACCGGACTCGTCGACAATCGGAACGCCTCCGATGTTTCGCGTGTCCATAATCTTGATTGCCTCAGCAACTGGCGTTGTTGGCGGCAGTGTGACCGGATCAACGATCACGCCATGTTCACTCCGTTTGACCCGGTCCACTTCGAGTGCCTGCTGCTCTGGCGTGAGATTCTTATGAATCATCCCTATGCCGCCTTCTTGCGCCATCGCAATTGCCATGTCACTTTCGGTAACGGTGTCCATTGGACTGGAAACAATCGGAATACTGACTGAAATATTCCGAGTCAGTTTCGATGTCACATCAACCTCGCCCGGCATCAATTCACTATAGGCCGGTACGAGCAACACGTCATCAAAAGTGATGCCAGTTTCAAGGATACGATCTTGCATTGGTAATTTTCCTTCGTCTCTTCAACTTCTCTTCGTAGGGCAGGCTCCTGCCTGCCATTGGACTTTTCAGCTACTTGGTCAAAGAAGGCAGGCGGGAGCCTGCCCTACAATGACTTCAACTACTCTTTTTCCGCTGGCTCTGTGGCTTCGATTTTCAATAAAAAACGATTCGACAATTCGACAAGTTTCGAGACATCTAATTGTTCTGCCCGGATGTTATGGGCGATGTCCATTTTTTCGAGAACTTCATCGACGTCTGGTTTCGTCAGTTGTTTCCGAAACATCCCGACAAGGACGCTGCGGATAATTTTACGTCGAAAGCCAAAGAGCCGTCGTACAAAATCGTGAGTGAACGCTCGGTCTTTCATCTTCGCTTGGCGTTTTGAATCTGGCACGAGTGACATGATCGCGGAATCAACTTTCGGACGCGGCCAAAACACTGTTGGTCCCAGTTCCTTCAGCATGTTCACATGACACTGTGATTGCAGCCACACGGATAACGCCCCGTATGCAGATTGGCTCGCTCGCGCTTGCATGCGGAGTCCCAATTCGTACTGAATGGTCACGATCATCCGAATCCAGGGCAGATCTGTCGCAACCAAATTCGATACCACCGGTGTTGCAATGCTGTAGGGCAGATTCGCAATCAGTTTTAATCGTCGTTCAGGAGAAACTGCCAGTTGTTCCGCAATGGTCTTCAAAACTGCTGGAGCAAAATTGTTTTTATTCTTGAGCGCGTCTGTGAGGAGCAAGGTCACGTTGTCGTAGGGAGCGATTGCTTCTTCCGCCAATGAGTGCATGTCTCGATCCACTTCAACGGAAATGACATGCCCCGCTTCCTGTGCCATGAAGGTTGTCATACCTCCGGTTCCGGCACCGATTTCCAGGACAACATCATCCTGTGTCAGTTCTGCTTGCCGGACGACGTACTCCACAATGTTCAAGTCGATCAGAAAGTTCTGCCCAAGGTGAGTCCGCGGATGAAATCCACGCTCCTCGAATTTTCTCATCAAATAGGAACGAGTTTGTCTGTCAGAATCGTGCATCTCAGTGATTGCCTTCCCCGCCAGAGACAACGCTGCCGAGCATCTTCTCCATGTACTTGCCGATAATATCCGTTTCGATGTTCACAGTGTCACCGACTGATCGATTTCCGAGAGTTGTCACTTCCAAAGTGTGAGGAATGAGAGCAACGCTGAATCGTTCGTGTTCCACCTGCACCAGTGTCAGTGAAATTCCATCAACAGTGACTGAACCTTTTTGTACCATTTGCCGAGTCAATTGAGAGGGAACTTTGAAACACATATTCGTCCATTCCCCTTCAGCTTCGATAACATCGACCTTACCTGTCCCATCAACATGCCCCTGAACAAAGTGCCCACCCATCCGATCAGTCGGCCGGAGAGATCGTTCGAGGTTCACTTTCGTTCCGGTTTGAAACGTCCCCAGGTTTGTCTTCGACAGAGTTTCCGTTCCTGCTTGAAACACCCAAACACTTTCTTCGATTCGTATTACGGTCAGGCAGCAACCATTGATGGCGACGCTATCGCCAATTTGAGTCGTCTCGCAATTCTCCAGATCATCCCCCGGTTGAATTGACAAGTCCACACCGGGACCATTCGCCTCCACAGAGGTCACCGTTCCCAATCCTTCAATTAAACCTGTAAACATCAGCTTTCAGTATTTGAGTTGTGAGTGCGTATTTACTTCGGTCGGTAAAACCGGCCCGACTTGCTTCCCCTTGCCTCTTGATCCCTCAATCCCTTGTCCCCATATAACAGTTCAGCCCGAAGTGAATTCCGCTGGCAGCGAAATTGGCTTCGGGCTGAAAATGACTGTAAATGTACCGTTCCATTGATCAATTATGACAATCCCTCATCAAATTGTCCAATCAATCAACTTGAATGCTACCATTTGGGAATTGACGAGAGTATGTATTCATTCTCGGTGAGGTCGTTTAATTAACAGGACCGATTCCACCAACCATGGATCGTCGAACTTGTTTCGGTAGGTGAAGACCGGCTCTATGAAATGAAACCAAACTTGGCGGCATCGGGTACTATTTATGAAGAGTTAGTTTCCAACAGGGTGAATGATCTGCATGAATCGGATTTCGAAAATTCTCGTTCTCAGCTTGGGTATTTCCTTGCTGCAAGGCTACTCCGCTCGACTTGCGGCTGAGACAGGCTACATGGAACAACCCTTTGCCGTCGCCGCGATTGCTGGCATCGAGCGAATCGAGGTGGATCTCTGGAAACTCGGAGAACTCAGCGGTAATCACAAGCCTATTAACGAGTTTCACTCACTCCAGGAAAACTTGGAGAGACTGCCTGGCGTTGACCGTCGAAGACCCATCGGCGGACTACTTGTTTTGCATCGTAAAAAACTCAACGAACCTGCCCTTATTGTCATCTTACCAGTGAGTGATGGTGAGCAGTTGATCGCATCCCTGCAAAAAAAAATACCAGTCTTTGAATCAGTGGAATCGGGAAAGTGGAAAGTGAATCTCCCGAAACTAAAATTGACAATTCGCCTGCGTGACGAGCACCTCATTATCGGCACCGTGGAAGAAACGTTTTCACTCGTCACTTCCGAAGTATTGAAAACGATCAATTCCACCACCGAGAAGAACGATATTTTCATTTCCATTCGCAGAGATGGCATCCCGGAGGAAATCCAGCAGCGCATCGGTCAGAAGTTCAATGCGGAACTGGAGAAAGACCTGCAGCGCAAAGAGTCAGAGGATGATGACGAATTTCGTCTTCGCTCGCTGCTGCTCAATTTGGTTCAGCAAACCGGGAACGAAATCATGTCTGCGACAGAGGAAATCTCCGCAGGCATTCAGATCACTTCCGACATTCAACTCAATGCTGACTGGAGAGTGAATTCTGAATCGGAACTGGCAAGCATTCTTGCGGAAATGTCACTAGCGACGAAACGCATTGGCGACACACCAGCAGAGGAACATCCTTTAGAAGTTCAAATCGGACTCAATCTTCCGCAGCCAGTGCAGAGTTTCGCGTTCGAAATCTTCAAAATTCTTAGAGGCCATATCAAGCGAGAAATTGGCCCACACCTTGCCGAAGCAGATCGAGGCCCGGTCGCTGGTGCGTTCGATGCGATCGAGCAAACAATTCGCATGGGAAAACTTGACGCACTTGTCGCATTCCACGATTTGAGTGACGGGCGAATGGTCCTAGTCGGTGGTTTGGCTGTTCTCGGCGAAGAGTTGCTCGCGACATCGCTTGCGACCATCCTTCCCTACGCCCGGGAATCTGACGAAGTCATCGAAGTCGAAATGAATGTGTTCGAATCACATGACCTCAAGCTCCATCGACTGCGCGGAGAAAATGAACGCGAGGAAGACAAACGGCTGTATGGCCCCAATGCATCGTTCTATATCGGGACAGGCTCGCACGCGTTCTGGTTGGCGGCGGGGGAAATGGAGACTCCAAACGAAGTTCAAAAACTCGAAGACAACAAGGGGCACAAGTCACCACCGGTTCTGTCCGTCGACTTCTCATTCGATCCCTGGCTCCGTCTGGGTGAGAAGAATCGCGAGGATCTCAAGAAAATTAAACAGCTGCGCCGTGCATTTCCGAACGACGAAAACGACCACGTCAACTTCGAACTCAAAACTGACCGCACCGGCGTCCATGCCAAGCTCAAAGCCGATTCTGGATTCCTCAAACTCCTTGGTATTGCTTTGAACGAAGAGTAGCAATGTGCCTTGCTCGACCGTGTGACAGAGGGAGTGTTTGATAATTCCTGTTACTGTCTCAGCGCGGCAACTTGAGCCTCCTCTCCTCTAAGGGGGGAGGGTTAGGCAGGGTTGATGAAAACTAATTCAGTGTGCGGTTCACAAATCGTTCGTTGGGCAGAAAGCATGTCCCTTCTCCCTCATGATCGGTTCTCAACTTTGGAATAGACTTCGTTATGGGGGAGAGGGGACATCGGCGTTGCTGTACCAGCGGAAATCCGCGAGTGTCGCCACCAATAATGAGCATTGTTATTTTGTGTTCCTGACAGTCGGAACCCGTTTTAATACATACTTGAGAACGAATGACCCGACGTTGTCGCACACCACAACTCACCAACGTGTCAGCAAGTTTGTGGGTCGCCACATTGGCAACAGCCCAGGATTAAGGGCGAAGCTAAATTTTCAAACTGTGTCACGATCGGTGGTAAACGGCGACAACTGATTCATCCTTCCATGTATGTTCTACAGTACTCGCGTCTGCGTCGCCGCTTGTCGCCCCTCACTCCAGCGACTATCTTACGAATCTTCAATCAAACAGCTCTGATTTGTATCGACTTTTGACGATTGGATTTCGTTATGCAGACTCGGAATGCGCGAATAGGACTCGTCCTGTTCACGATTTATCTAGCGTTCTACCTTGGATTTGTGTTCCTCAATGCCTTTAGCCCGGAAACGATGCGGTCGACGCCGATCGAAGGCGTGAACCTTGCGATTCTGTACGGATTCGGCCTCATTGTGGCTGCGTTTGTGATGGCAATCCTGTACGGGTTTCTCTGTAAAGAAGACTCTGCTGAGGACGAAAAGCAAGACAAGGGGGTTCAAGGATGATTTACGAACCATCTGTCATTGCAGTCATTGCATTCCTCACGTTCGTCGGCGGAACGATGGGACTGAGCTTCTATCTCGCCGGCAAAGCGAAATCATCCGCCGGGTACTTCGCTGCACATGGCGAGATCCCGTGGTTTATTAACGGTATCGCCTTCGCTGGTGATTACCTTTCAGCGGCGTCATTCCTCGGTATTTGCGGCATGATTGCCTTTTATGGGTACGATGGATTCCTTTATTCCATCGGTTTCCTCGCTGGCTGGATCGTCGCGCTGTTCGTTGTCGCAGAACCAATGAAGCGGCTCGGAAAATTTACGTTTGCCGATGCCATTGACGCGCAGTTCAACTCCCGCGGAATCAAGCTGGTCGTTGGAATCAGCACGTTGGTTGTCAGTATTTTCTATCTGATTCCGCAAATGGTCGGGGCAGGTGTTCTCATTCAACCGTTGCTCGGTTTTCCACACTGGGTCGGTGTTTTGCTGGTCGGCGCGGTCGT
>JAJDEL010000614.1 GCA_029259835.1 Planctomicrobium sp.
ACGACTCCAATAGCGAGGAGTGTTGCCACCGTTTCCGCGTCACGGAAATTATAAAAAGAAAAAACAAGTAGCAAAGTGCCATAAACAAAATAGATGAGCGAAAGAGATCGAACAGCCGATTCATGACCGATGTATTCACGGCGATTTTTCTTGTCACGAACAACTCGTTGCTCTTCGAGAATTCGCCTTTCTTCTTCAAGATCTAACTGTGACACAATCGCTGCTCTCTGTTTGCGAGTTGTTTCCCGTACCGTTTTACATATCCGATTTCTGTGCAATTACGACATTCTCTCATCACACGCATCATCAATGATCGGGCGACATCGGGCTCTGCTTGATCTTGATGCATTGATAGAAACCTCGATCGACTCATGCTCGTAGTCTTCAACATATCCAGTCACACGGATTTTCGGAGAATCAAAAAAGATGTAACGTTTTTCATCGCGTTGATTCTCACGTGAATCTGAAAAAACGCGTTCAATTTCCGAGGATTTAAAGAGGACACCAAGCGCGCCTTCCAGCCGTGCAAAAACTAGCCGAAGTGAATCGTCTATCACAATGGGGTTGTCTACCATCGGGAGCACTGAATTTAAGTTTCTTTAGGGCAGGGGGGCTCCCCGCCTTTATCAACTAAAAACGTGTTTTGAAATTGACTTTCGGTCACCTTATGAGCCGATGGCGCTAGCCACGGGCCTTGCGGGAGTCACGTTTTCTCGCGAATTGCCCGACGCTAGCGCGTTCGGCTCAGGTATTGCAAACACGTTCTAAGTGAGTGTGGGTGGGCATAATTCGAATCAGACTTTCGGCAGTTCCCACGGCTTGCGGTATTCTTCTCTTGTTCGCAGTGCATTTGCGTCGTCGTCGCCTTCGAATGTTTCGGTCTCCGCGTTCAGGGTAAGCGTTCTGCCGACTCGCGCCGCAATGTTGCCGGTGTGACAGAGGACGGACGCTGGGTGGCCGATTGTTTCGAGGTCGCAGGCAGGTTTGTTTCTGGTCTTAATGCAGTTAAGGAAATTCTCGACGTGCGGGCCTTCGTAGCTGTCACCTTCGCCTTGTGCAACGAGTTTGTTTTTCGGGCCGAAAGCCTGCCAACTTCGGTTGCCGATGATGATGTAGCCTTTGTCTCCAAAGATTGCGGAGCCTTCGGAGTGACCATACTCCTGGTACGGCGCCCAGATTCTCATTTCGTAAGTCAGCATTCGCGGTGGCGTACCAGCGAATTCATAATTGACTTGCAGTGTGTCCGGGAACTCCTGCATGTCATCGAAGTACCATTTCCCGCCGGTCGCAGAAACCTTATGCGGCAAGCCGACTTCGGGTTCTCCGTTTGCTTTTAAGGAAGCGTTGAGAGCCGCCATCGACATGTCGAGACGATGCACGCCATCGTTGCCGAGATCACCTGTTCCATAATCGTGGAACCAACGCCAGTTACCATGAAAGCGTTTGACATTGAAAGGACGCTGCGGTGCCGAGCCGAGCCAGAAGTCGTAGTCAATTCCTTTCGGCGGATCACTGTCTGGCGGATGCCCGATGCTGCCTTGCCGCGCACTCTCCCAGGCTTTCGCAACCAGGCATTTTCCGAGCGCTCCTGTCGAAATGTATTCCAGTGCGGTGATGAGCCGCTGGGTCGTACGGTGCTGCGATCCCATTTGAATGACGCGTTTGTGCTTCCGCATCGCCGCGACCATCGTTTGCCCTTCGACGATATTGTGGCTGTCCGGCTTTTCGACGTAGACATCTTTGCCTGCCTGACAGGCCATGATCGTGGGGATTGCATGCCAGTGATCCGGTGTTCCGACGACGATGGCATCTAAAGAATTGTCGTCGATCAGTTCGCGAAAATCTTTCACACCTTTTGGTTTGAAGCCTTGGATTTTCGTCGAAGCATCAACACCAGAAGCCAACCGACCAGGATCAAGATCGGCGATAGTGACAACGTCTGCCTGAGGTGACTTCGAAAAGGTCCGCACCAGCGCTCCACCTCGCCCGGCTGCACCGATGCATCCGACTCGGATCCGTTCCGAAGCTGGTAACTTCTCTGCCGCTTGCAGAAGCATCGCCGTCGAACCTAAAGCTGCTGCCGATGAAGTCAAAAATTCTCGCCGTTCCATGGTATCACCTCAATCTTGGGGAGAACGTCAGATCAATACATTTGAATGTAAACGTTTTCAGAGCGGAAAGGAATGAGGCGGGGAAGTGAAAAGTGCCGAAGCTTGATACAAGTATCGAAACTGGGGTTCCAACGAGAGGCGTACAAATATTGTCGTGGAAACGAAAAAGCCCGGCATTTTAGAAATGCCGGGCTTTGGAATTGTCTGCAGAGTGTTCGGTTTTACTCTTCAGTTGCTGTAGCAGGCTCTTCTGCGGCAGGAGCTTCGACTTGAGGCTTTTCAGCTGGGGCTTCTGGTACAACTGGAGTTTCAACAACCACCAGGTTCGGAACGTTGATCGCTGTAATTTTTACGCCTGTGTATTTTTGGCGGTGGCCTGTATGTCGGCGAGAGTTTTTGCGGCGGCGGAACTTTTGAATTTCAAGTTTCGGGCCTTTGACCAGGTCGTCAATGACTTCGGCTTCAACGGTGGCTCCGTCAATCACAGGGAGGCCAATCACGCTGTCGGCTCCGCCATTGGCGAGGAGGACTTTGTCGAAAGTAACAGTCTGTCCAACTTCGGCTTCACTACGAAGATCGATGGTGAGAGTCTGCCCTTCTTCCACACGTAACTGGTGACCGCTGTCTTCAATAATCGCGAACATTGCTTAACTCTCTAACGCTTCACAGTGGTTTAAGATGGCGTATCAGGGGAATTTTCCCACTGACGCTCGATCAGTATAGCCTCAACCGATCTTGCCAGATCAGCGAGAATGCGGAAGGATAGGGTTTGTCGGGCCGAATTGCGAGACATTCCGTCATACATTTTTAGACATTTTTCATGAACAGGAGGTGATTCAGTGATCAATCTGGTTATTGCACAAGCTGGTGGAGGTGAAGGATTTAGCACAGCTAAAGAAGCAGCTGGGGAGACCTTGACCTGGGTCCAGCAGGCACAGGAGTTTTTGAATGAAGACGCATACGACCTAGGGATGAAACTCGTCGCAGCCCTGGCAATCTTGCTTGTTGGGCGAATTGTGGTTGGGTTGATCATGTCTGGGGCCGCCCGGGCGATGAAAAAGACGAAAGTCGACGAAATCCTGATTCGCTTTGCTCAGAATGTCCTCAAAGCGGTCTTGATGATCATTGTCGTGATGGCTGCGCTACAAACAATGGGAGTCGAATTGAACGCGCTCACGGCGGTTCTGGCGGCTTCTGGGTTTGCGATTGGTATGGCACTTCAAAGCCAGCTTTCGAATTTTGCGGCAGGAATTTTGCTTGTTGTCGTCAAGCCATTCCGCGTCGGAGATGCCGTTGATGCCGCGGGCGTTTCGGGAAAAGTTGTCGAAATTCAACTGTTTAACTGCACTCTGAAGACGTTTGATGGCATTTTGATGACGGTTCCGAACGGTCAGATCACTTCCTCCGTCATCAAGAATTTCTCAACCGAACCGGTTCGCCGGATCGACCTTGTCATTGGTTGTGGCTACGGCGATGACCTCCTCGCCGTCAAGCAGTTGCTGAACGGGATCATCCAGTCGCACCCAAAAGTGTTGGCTGATCCGGAACCATTGGTCGGTGTTGATGAGTTGGGTGACAGTTCAGTGAATTTCATGGTTCGTCCATGGGTGAAAACTGAAGATTTCGGTGAAGTGAAGCGGGAACTGACCGAGCAGATCAAGCTGGCATTTGACGAAAAAGGATTCAATTTTCCATATCCAAGTCGTGACTTGTACATGCACCAGTAACCCTCGAACCGCTGGTTTTGCATTGTCTTTTCACAGAATTTCTCATCTTTGTGCTGCCCAATTTTCGTGCTTCTGTTTTTTTCGCAATTCGATTCTTTATCTTCGCGGATTGTGAGGTTAGACTCTGTGTAAGGAATTTTACGAAATCTGCAAACGAATCAGGAGGATCGGTGCAGTCTGTTATGAGGATAACGATGAACACGTCACGCTTTCTGATTGCTGCACTTTTAGTCGCTTCTACCTTTGGAATGTCTGAACCACGTCAGGCTCAGGCTCAGTATGGCGTCAGCCCATGGGGCCACAATGCCTTTTACGGACCTGTGCCACGGCGTGTTCGGTATAGATACACCGCCCGTTACGCTCCCAGAGATCGTATCCGATATGGATACGGAGCTCCCATGGCCTGGGGAGCGAACTATGGGGGAGTGAACCAGGCAAGTTACTACGGTCCAGAAACGGCTCTGCCTTCTTCATTCCACCGACCGACGTCTTTCACCTCCAACTATGGTCCATCGTATTACGGTGGCGGATATATCTCTCCGACCTGTGGATGTAATCCTTGCGGCTCAAATTGTGGGATCAGCAACTGTGGTTCTGGAAATTGTGCCAGCGGAGACTGCGCGACGACGAGCGGATCAAGTTATTCTCCTGACCCAGTCGTCGACACAAAGCAAGGCACTGGGGGTGTGACTCCGACGTTTAAGCCAACGACTACCGAAGAGGCGCCTGTTCCCGATCTCAAAGATGATTTCGAACCGGTGAATCGACGTGAGAAAGATAGCGAAAGCAAAAATAACGAAAGTACTGGCGGATTTATCTCTCCAAAACTGGACGCATCACCTGCTGGCAGTACGATTCCAAATACTCCGGGTTCAACAATCCCGAACACTCCGGCGTCAACAATTCCATCCGGAAACTCGGAAGCCCCACCATCGACTATTCCGAGTGGTTCTAGTGTTCTTCCGAATGGTGCCGTTCCAATGGCTCCGATCACGCGACCAGTTGCTCCCCCAGTGGGCGGAAGTACAATTCCTGATACGAGTAACAGGTCAACGATTCCTGGGGGTGAGAATTCGACGATTCCTTCTTCGAAGCCATTTCCAAACAATACCAAGCCGCCTGAAACTCTGAACCTTCAAAAACCGGCAGTTGGTGAGCCTTCACCGGAAGAAAAAACTCCAGCACTTCTTCTAGAGAAACCAGAGACAAGTGTGAAGCCATTGGAGATTGAATCCGCTCCCGTGGCAAAACTTGTTATCGGAAGAAGACGAGTCGTGATGCAGGCTGGCTACCGAATGCCGGCACTGAGCCGCATCGACGTTCCGACGCAACCGATTCTCGAAGCTGGATCGTCGAAACTGGCGATTCGGTAGGACGATTGAACGTTCAAGACCGAATCGTCATTGCTATCGTGTCGCTCTCAAAGCGATTTCACTTCGAAGGTTAAAACTGCGCAAGGTCGTGAAAGTCATCCAGACTCTTGCAGTCTCTTTGGATTTGCGGAACACTGGTGGTGTCCGTTCCAAGGAGACACACTCATGACCCGCCCAATCACTCTCGCGATTTGTATTTACCTACTTTCCTGTTCACTTCTTTCAGCACAGGAAAAAGATCGAACTGCACAACTCAAGCAGTTGCTCAAACGCTTTCCCGCAGCGGACACAAATAATGATGGGATCCTCACAGAGGCTGAGGTCAAAGCGTTCCGCACGCGAATTCAACGGGGGCAAGCGAATCGAAACCGTAAGCCGAAGCCAACTCATGAGGATCTCAAATATGGTCGACATGAACGAAACGTTCTGGATATTTACATTGCCAAGAGTGACACACCAACTCCACTGATTGTTTACATCCACGGTGGAGGATTTGTTGGTGGAGACAAGAAATCTGTGTCGGGGCGACTGATCCAGTCGGCACATGAGTCTGGCATCTCTGTGGCAGCGATTCATTATCGCTTCGTCTCTGAAGTCCCATTTCCTGCACCACAGAAAGATGCGGCGCGAGCGGTTCAGTTTCTACGAGCAAATGCGAAGAAATGGAATCTCGACACTCAACGTTTTGCAGCTTACGGTGGGTCCGCCGGGGCAGGATTGTCGTTGTGGCTGGGCTTTCATGATGATCTTGCCGATCCAGAAAGCGACGACCCAATACAGCATCAATCCACACGTCTCGTGGCTGTCGGCTCTCGCGGGGGACAAACGACTTACGATCCTAACGTGATCAAAGAGTGGGTTGGCGGACGCGCACATGAGCATCCATCAATTTTCAAATGCTACGACGTTGAATCGATCGATCAACTCAGTGATCCGAAACTGCAACCACTGTATGATGAAGTTTCAGCGATCAAGCATCTTACGTCTGACGATCCGCCGGTCTATTCGATTTACAATGAAGCCGATGGGCCGTTGCCTCTAAATGCCAGACCAGGGCAGGGGATTCATCACCCTGTCTTCGCTAAGAAACTCACAATTGAAATGGACAAGCTGGGAATCGAGCATGTTTATCGCCACGTGAGCAACTTCAAAGGAGATCGCGACCTCGACATGCTGGACCACTTCAAAAAATGGTTTGGCATGGAAAACAGTCCAGGCAAGTAAACTGATTCGCTCATAGCACGATTCAAACCTGCGGTGAGTTTTCAGTCAGTCCGACTCCTCGGTAGCTCATATCGAGGAGTTCCATCGGATGCAGCACCTGAATATCGGCGTGATGCCTGGCTTTCAGCATTGCCTGAATTTGTAGCGAGCAACCGGCATTCCCCATCACGACAGCTTCTGCCTGTGTGTCGAGAATGTGGTCGACCTTCCGATTGCCGAGGCGGTCTGCCATTTCCGGTTCTGTTAAATTGTAAGAGCCGGCGGCGCCGCAACAGATTTCGGATTCACCGAGTGGCGCTGTTTCCAATTCCGGGATGAGGTCGAGGAGTTGACGCGGTTGCGAGCGGATTTGTTGAGCATGGCAAAGGTGACAGGCGTCGTGGTAGGTAACCTTAAGTGGGACAGAATGTCGCGGCGGAACAGGACCAAGTTCGACCAGGAACTCGGAGATATCCTTCACCTTTTCGGCGAACTGACCAAGTTGTTTGGATGTCTCCGCTCCGGCTCCCAATTCACCAGAAATGTGAGCATAGTCTTTTAACATTGACCCGCAGCCAGCCACGTTGATGATCACTGCATCGATGTCGTCACTCGCAAACGCTTGTTGATTTTGACTTGCAAGTTTGAGTGCAGGTTCACCTTGCCCAGAGTGATAGTGAATCGCACCGCAGCAGGCTTGGGATTTCGGAATGTGGACATCGCATCCATTCTGTTGAAGCACCCGTGCAGTCGCCCAGTTGACATGATGAAACATTGCATCTGCGACGCAACCAGTGAACAGTGCGACACTCGCACGCTTCTCACCAATTGCTGGCAAAAAGTTTGGAAGCTCAGGCTCTCTGGACCGCAGTTTCGGAAGCAGGCGCTGCATTCGTTGCAGCTTCTTCGGGAGTAATTTGTTCAATCCAGTTGCGTCCATCAATTGATCGAATTTCAGCACTTGCATCAGTCGAGCCGGCAGCAAAGCCCAGCGGATTCGATTTGCGTATGGGAAGAGTCCGAACAGAATCCAGCGTTGAAACCAGTCTGGTTTCGTTGGTGAAGATTCATCTCCCTGATGCATTTTGATGCGGAAAGGTTCAATTAATCGTCCATATTCGACACCAGAGGGGCAGGCTGTTTCGCAACTTCGGCAGTCGAGGCACAGGTCCAAATGTCTCGTTACAGCGTCTGTCAATTCGATGCGTTCATCCGTGACAGCTCGCATGAGATAGATACGCCCGCGCGGACTGTCGTTCTCGTTGCCGGTTTCCAAATATGTCGGACAGGCAGATGTACAGAGTCCGCAGTGAACGCAATCGAGAAATTTTTCGTACTGCAATCCCCCGGTAGTGCCGTGGCTTGCTGCGTCGGCTGGTGCTGGGTTCGTTAATTTCTCAGTCATCTTGATGAGTGTTATTTGATTGAGTCTGTTTTGTTTAGTGCCTATTGATGAACGCACAGATGTTAACCAGCACACTGAATTCTGAGAAGGGGCCAGAGAATCTACGTTGAGCGATTCTAGTCGAGGATGAAGAAAATCCTCATTCCTATCAATAAAAAAGCCCGGTTGTGTCAAACACAACCGGGCGTGAGAGCTAAGAGAGTGAATCCAGACGATTACTCTTTCTTCTCGAATTCTGCATCGATAATATCTTCATCCGCATCAGCGGTTTCTGTTGACGCTTCGCCAGCAGGGGCGTCGCCGTCACCTTCGCCACCGGTTGCTTCGTAAATGTGCTTACTCAGGGCGTGTGCTGCCTGTTCCAGGTTTTCGATGGCCGATTTAATTGCGGCGACATCTTCTCCCTGTTCGGCTTCGTTCACTTTTTCAATCGCGGATTTGACCGCCGATTTTGCATCATCATCCAGTTTGTCTTCGTGTTCCTTCAGGGTTTTTTCTGTTGAGTACACAAAGTTGGATGCCTGATTTCTGGCTTCGGCGAGTTCTTTGCGTTGTTTGTCCTCATCCGCATGGGATTCGGCATCTTTACGCATTTGTTCGATCTCGTCGTCCGATAGTCCACTCGATTGCTGGATGACAACCTTATGCTCTTTGCCGGTTCCCTTGTCCTTAGCGGAGACATTGAGGATTCCGTTCACGTCGATGTCAAACGTCACTTCGATTTGTGGAGTCCCACGAGGTGCCGCTGGGATCCCCTCGAGATTGAACTGGTCCAATCGTCGATTATCTTGGGCCATCGGGCGTTCACCCTGGTACACACTCACTGTCACAGCGGATTGATTGTCTGCTGCTGTGGAGAATGTTTCTGATTTGGTCACTGGAATTGTCGTGTTACGTTCGACGAGAGGAGTCATCACGCCACCTTCGGTTTCAATACCGAGGGAGAGTGGTGTGACATCGAGAAGAACGACATCTTTGACATCTCCAGCAAGGATCCCACCTTGAATCGCAGCACCAATCGAGACGACTTCATCGGGATTCACACCTTTGTGAGGCTCTTTCCCGTTGAACAGTTTCTTGACGAGTTCAGCAACAAGTGGAACACGAGTGGATCCCCCGACAAGAACGACTTCGTCAATGTCGCCAGGCGACAGTTTGGCATCTGCCAAAGCTTGCTCGACAGGTTTTCGGCATCGCTCAACAAGTGGGTCAATCAGTCGCTCGAACAGTGAACGGCTAATCGTCTTTTGCAAGTGCTTTGCTTCGTGGATAAACGGCAGATTGATCTCGGTGCTTTGCAGCGTTGAGAGTTCTTTCTTTGCCTTTTCGCACGCTTCACGGAGACGTTGCAGCGACATTGGATGGTCGCGAAGGTCGAGGTCTTCTTCTTTTTTGAACTCGTCGGCGACGTGGTTAATGAGTTCTTCATCGAAGTCATCTCCACCGAGGTGAGTGTCTCCATTCGTTGAGAGCACTTCGACGGAGCCTTCTTCGACTTCAAGGATCGAAACGTCGAACGTTCCTCCTCCAAGGTCAAAGACAGCGATTTTCTCGTCTTGTTTCTTTTCGATTCCGTATGCAAGTGCGGCAGCAGTTGGTTCGTTAATGATTCGACCAACTTCCAGACCAGCGATCTGACCGGCATCTTTCGTAGCCTGTCGTTGTGCATCATTGAAGTAAGCAGGTACCGTGATTACCGCTTTGTTGACGCGGTGTCCGAGGTAACTCTCGGCAGCGTCCTTCAGCTTCATCAGGACTTTTGCTGAAATCTCAGGGGGGGTGTGAGCAGTACCGTTCACTTCGATTTTTACGTAATCGCTGTCGCCACCCACGATTTTGTAGGGAACGATCTTTTCTTCGGATTGCACTTCATTGTGGCGACGCCCCATGAAACGCTTCGCAGAGAAAATTGTATTCTCAGGATTTGTGACCGCTTGGCGCTTGGCTGGTTCACCAACAAGAACTTCGCCCTTGCTGCTGAATGCGACCACACTTGGAGTTGTACGAGCACCTTCCTGGTTGGCAATGACTTTCGCCTCGCCACCTTCCATGACAGAAACGACAGAGTTTGTCGTTCCCAAGTCGATCCCGATAACCTTTTCGGAAACAGCCATATTTCACACTCCTCAAAAGTTGAGTTAACACATCGTTTTTATATGGAAGTCCTACTAGGCAAACAGCGCGCCAAGAATATCCACGTGCAAGATATTTACATAACACCAATGTCAGAAAGGTGTTCTATTCAGATAGTTAAGAACAGCGACTGTCAGAATGGCACTCTTTTCGATTCCTTTCTTCGACGAATGACTGTCACTTTAGCAGTCGCGTTCCGTTCACAAGAAGTGACAGGTGTGCTGTGCTGCACAATAGGGCGCGCTAAATTGATCAGCCGTTGGACTTGAACAGAATGGTTCAGCCGAGGAATCCAGGAATCAATTCATCGAGAGCACCCTAATGAAAATTTCCGGAGTGATCGTCAAAAGAGTCCAACACCCTACAGGAAGGGGGGTTACATAGGTTTCGCAGCGTTCACGGCGGCGTGCAATTACTACAAAACATGGATTTTGGTCCAACTTTCGCTAAAGATTCACCGATGTGATACGAAGAAGTCCATATTTACCTACGAATGAATCACATTCAGGAACGGCAGGCAGCCAAACGGTAGGCATTTCTAAGGAAGGATTCGAGATGTTAGTTCTTACGCGAAAGACCGGCGAAGCAATCCAGATTGGCGACGACATCTCAATCAAGGTGTCCGAGGTTTCAGGAAACCGAGTCAAGCTCTGTATAGATGCCCCACAGATCATACGAATTCTGCGAGCAGAAATTGCAGAACAAATGGGTGTCACCCAGGTCCGTAACACGCCAGAAGTCCAGACCGGACCGGACCGCAGAACTCAGGCAAATTCTCATCTGACTCACGCTGCGAAATAGAACTCACTCCTTGGGTGATTCGATCACTTTCGCTTTGGGCGGTACATATGTGTCGCTTGTGCGAAGACTGCTTCTGCGGATTCCATGATCGTTTCTGAAAGAGTCGGGTGCGCGTGAATGCTCTCTGCCAGGTCGCGGGCAACCATGGCAGTCTCGACGGCGAGAACACCTTCGGCGATGAGTTCACCAGCGCCAGGTCCAACAATTCCGACTCCCAGAACTCGCTCTGTTTCGGGATCGACAATTAATTTGGTCAACCCTTCAGTTCGTCCAATCGTTTGCGCTCTCCCTGAAGCCGCCCACGGGAAGCGGACGACCGTTACCTTCTGACCATTTGCCTTTGCTTCGGTTTCAGTCAATCCACACCAGGCGACTTCAGGGTCGGTGAAGACAACCGCCGGGATCGCGAGGTTATCAAACTGAGCCGGTTCGCCCAACAAGGTTTCTACGGCAACTTTGGCTTCACGTGTCGCCTTGTGTGCCAGCATCGGCTCGCCAGCGACATCTCCAATCGCCATGATTTTCGGATCAGCCGTCCGCATGTTGCGGTCGACTTCAATGAATCCTCGTTCGGTCACTTTCGCTTGAGTGTTGTCAATTCCAACTCCGAAACCGTTCGGAAGACGACCCACTGAAACGAGAACGCGGTCAAACGTCTGCGGCGACTCAACACCTTCTCCATCGAGTTCAGCAACGATGCCAGCACCTGTGGCTTTGAGTGAAACGAGCTTTGTGTTCGTATGAATTGCTTCAAACTGATTGTCTAAACGCTTTTTCAGTGGTCGAACGAGGTCACGATCTGCTCCCAAAAGAATGTCCTTTGCCATTTCTACGACAGTGACTTGAGAACCGAGTGCCGAGTAGACCGACCCCATTTCGAGACCAATGTAGCCTCCGCCGATCACCAGTAATTTTTCAGGAATGTCACGGAGTTCCAATGCTCCGGTCGAATCCATCACTCGATCATCGCCAATGTTGAGGAACTTCGGGAAAGTCGGTCGTGAGCCGACAGCGACAATACAACGGTCAAAGGTGAGCTGACTTTCCGACCCGTCTTCCTTTGTCAGCTTGAGTGTCGACGAATCGACAAACTCACCTCGTGCCTGAATCAGCGCAACTCCACGAGCTTTACAAAGTTGATTGATCCCGCCGGTCAGTTTCTCAACGACCGATTCTTTGAAGTTGCGAACCTGATCGAGATCGATATCAGGCTTACCGAAGGTGACACCCCAAGCGCTCGATTCCTCGGCTTCGTGAATCAGTTTCGCGATGTGCAATAACGCTTTCGACGGAATGCACCCGCGATTCAAGCAAACACCGCCTGGTCGAGGATCTTGATCAACCAAGACCACGTTCATGCCATGATCTGCCGCATCAAACGCTGCTGGATATCCCCCAGGTCCACCACCGATTACAACCAGTTCTGCATGAGTAGGTTTGCTTGCCATAAGTTTCTCTTCGTGATCTTCTTAGAATTTACTGCGTTATCAGCCGCAGGGCGCTATCCCCGGATTTGAGCGTGAACCGGAATCAGATCCGGCGCTAGCGCCCAAACGGCTGATATCGGGACTGTTTCTTTGTCAATTCTGACCAGACTGCAAACGATAGGGAATTGTCCCATCTCAGGAAAGGAATGCAGACAGTCTTCTGAAGGACGAAATACCGATTCGTACGGTTGTGACAGATTCAAAGTCTCCAATGTGATGAAGATTGGCCTGAAAAGCAGGAGTCTCTCCGAATCTTCAAGACAATCACCGTTGCATCATCATGTCCCGATGACAGATAATCCGATGAGTGAAAATACGGAATTTGTTCATTCCGAATGATCGCTTATCACAGCTGATTAGCGTTTGAGAAGTTGAAAGAGTTTCTTACCGTAGCTGCTTTTGTCCCCTCTCCCTGGGGGGAGAGGGTTAGGGTGAGGGGCGAAG
>JAJDEL010000615.1 GCA_029259835.1 Planctomicrobium sp.
CACTACAATAATGAGTGAAAGCCGTTGACTTCAGATTGGAATTCGAATGTTCACAAATGCGGGCAGCGGTAACGTTGTTTCGGTCGATGATCTCCATGTGACCTATGGAAAAGTACAGGCCGTGCGGGGGATTTCATTCGAGATTCCCAAGGGAGAAATCTTTGGTTTTATCGGTCCGAACGGAGCAGGGAAGTCTTCAACGATCCGCGTTATGGCGACATTGCAAAAGAAATTCAAAGGCAAGGTTCGTGTCAACGGGATTGAAGTTCGAGATGATCCGGATCGTGTTCGAGAAATGATCGGGTACATGCCGGACTTTTTCGGTGTGTATGAAGATTTGTCGGCGCGCGAGTATCTGCACTTCTTTGCAGCGGCATATCGGCTTCCGAAAGATCGCCGGGAATCGGTCGTCGATGACGTTTTGGAACTGACTGACCTCAAGAACAAGATTGATGCGCCGGTCGATTCACTTTCACGCGGGATGAAGCAACGGCTCGCGCTGGCACGTGTTCTACTTCATGACCCAGATTTGTTACTGCTCGACGAACCAGCTTCCGGGCTTGATCCACGGGCGAGAATTGAAGTCCGCGAACTGCTCAAGGCCATGCAGGAGATGGGGAAGACGGTTTTGATTTCGAGTCACATCCTGCATGAGCTTGCTCAGCTTTGCACGCGGATCGGAATTATCGAGGCTGGACAACTTGTCGCGGAAGGATCGCTCAATGAGATTTTTCAACAACTCTCGCTGAAGCGAGTCGTTCACGTCCAAGTCGTTAAGGTGAGTGATGAACTGATCTCCGAAATCGAATCCATCGCTGGTGTGAGTTCCGTGGAACGGCAGGTGGATCGCATTGCGGTTCGATTGCGCGAAGATGAATTGGCCGTGGAAGACCTGCACTCGGAACTTGTCGGCTTGGGTTGCCAAATACGAATGTACCAGCCGGAAGCAATGGATATGGAAACGGCGTTTATGAAGCTCACCGAAGGGGTCACTTCCTGATGGCTTTGAATCGAGCGTTCGGCTTGCCGCTTCTGGCGAAGGAACTGATCGAGCAATCTGCGCGACGGCGAACATACATTATCCGCAGCGTCTATGCGATTCTGTTCTTCGGATTTGCGTTGATGATCTTCTGGGGATCAATTTTCAGCGACATCAATTCTCCGTACGAACTGCTGGGAAAAGGACGAGAAATGTTCTCGACCTTATTAGTGTTGCAGATCTTCGGGGTCGCACTATTCACTCCGGCACTGACCTGCGGAATTATTTCTTCAGAGAAAGAGCGGAACACGATTGGTCTGCTCTTTTTAACAAAGCTGGGGCCATCAACGATCTTGCTGGAGAAGTATCTGGGACGTTTGTTTTTGATGGGAACGTACCTTCTGATTTCGTTGCCTCTGTTCGGGTTTTGTTACTCACTCGGTGGCATCGAGCAGAAACAGGTTTGGTTCGGGTTTTATGGTTTGATTGTCACTGTCATTCAATTGGCGGCGCTCGGGCTGTTTTGTTCCACATACTTTCGCACGACGGTCGGGGCGTTCATTGCGACGTACCTGATTGGGCTGGCAATGTTCTTTGGTCCTGCCTTTATGTTCGAAATGCTCCCCCGGAATGTTGGTCAACAATTGGCGATGCCGATATGGATGCTGGTTGAAGGATTTGTGCAATACGCTGGCTACATTGGTGAGATTGGTCTTGTTGGGATTGGACAAGTCATTGGAATGGACGTGACAAGTTATATTGCGTGGCAACCAGAGTGGAGTGAAATTGGTTACGGCAGGGGGATGGAAAACGGCTTTGTTTTTTTTGCTCCTCCGCTCATTATTGCTGCAACCGAAAACTCGGCAACGACCATTGAAAGCTGGCAACTTCTGGCATTGGGAATGCCTGCGCTGGGGACGGCTGTTTTCTTTTTATTGCTCTCGCGGTTATTCATCGTCCGTCGCGCTTTTGTCTCTCCGAAACGATACTTGCTCAGGTTTTTTCAGGTGATGGATGGCTTGTTTCATCGCGCGAATCAAAACCCTCTCACGAGGGGTGTTATTCTCATTAAAGAACAAGCGCACCTTCCGAAATACGATCCCATTGCGTGGCGTGAAACGACGAAGACCACTTTGGGATCTTTTCGGTATCTTGTCCGTATCTTTGTGGCGATTGAGTTTCCAGTCGTCACGATTTGTGCGCTCGCCATCGTCTCGACAAGTGGGGGAGGGTACCAGACAAATCGTAGCGTCGCTGTGGTTGCCGTGAACTTTATCTGCTGGATCATTGCAATCCTGCTGACTGTTGTGCGTTCGGCAACTCTCGTTGCAGGGGAGCGCGCTCATGAGACGTTGGACGTTTTGCTGACGACTCCAATCTCCAGTCATCAACTTGTGACTCAGAAATTTCGGGGAGTCAAGCGGTTGATGATTGTCGTTGCAATTCCTTTGCTCACCGGAATGTTTATGCAGGCATGGTATGGGGCAGCGGTCAACGGCTGGGTCTATGATGGTTTTCGAGATGACCCAGAACGTGATCCTATCCTCTATCTTTTTATGTCTGTGCTGTGCGTTTGTATTTACCTCCCCCTGTTTGCCTGGGTGAGCATGTTGCTGGGAATGTGGATGAAAACATCGACACGCGCGATTTTTGCATCACTCGCGCTGGTTGTTGGTTGGATGGTTTTGCCGATTGTCTTTTTGGTCACGTTTATTGAAATCTTCGATTTTGATCACAGCGGACTGATTAGCTTGGGATTCATTGCATCTCCAGCAATGGTTCCGTTCTTTCTGGAAGTCGGAGCGATTGATGAAATCTTTGATGATTACGTCTGGTCTGCAATTTTCCTGAATGTGATCTTCTACGCAGGCTTATTGTTTGCTGTTCGCGGTTTCTGCTTGAAGTATTCGGCGAAGTTTCTGGGACGCTCGGAAGATGACTGGATTTGAAGAGCCTTTTTTTTCGCAGCGATACGACGCACTGAGAATGATTACCTCGCGGAGATGTGAGTATCGCGGTTTCCGCCAGTGCGAATCACCCAGGGTTAAGTGGTCCTCAGTACGGACGCCACGTTTTAACCTTCGGGGTAGAGTCGATCGCCGGCTTCGCGGAATTCGTTGACCATTATGCGGACGGTTCGCCAGCGGTCATCGGGGTTCTTT
>JAJDEL010000616.1 GCA_029259835.1 Planctomicrobium sp.
TATGAAGATGAAGTATTATGGCAGCAGCAGTTGCTAACTCAAAATGTTGCGGAACGCCGCATTGAATTTGAATTCTCGATCGACGAATTGGTTGATCGACTCGGAGCGCAGTTTGCTTCGGACGTCGTACAGCATGTCTTGCCATTAGAGTTCACCGCATCGATTGCGCCGTTGGTTGAAGAATCAGAAACAGCGAATAATCAGTTGCCGATGCGTATGGCGGCGATCACTCAAAGCGATAAAGTGCTGATCATTGATGGTCGTTCGCGATGGGAGACTCGTTATCTTCGCAATGCGTTTGAACGTGATGAAAAATGGCAGGTCGACACTGTTATCGCCGGTGCAGGTTCCGAGTTGGCATCACTTCCGCGCGGGGATCAGGACGATCAATTCCCGACCAGCCGTGATGCATTGTTTGAATATGGAATGATCATCTTCGGTGAGGTCGCTCTTGACCTCTTCACTGAACAGGAATTTGATTGGCTTCGAGAGTTTGTTGAAATCCGCGGTGGTGGCATGGTCTTCATCGATGGTCAACGAGGTTCACTTCGCCAACTTTCGGAGCAGGGCCTGGGAAGTTTGTTGCCGATTGATTGGCTGCAAGAAACGTTTACTTCCCCATCCACAGCGTTGCAGTTGACCGAGAAAGGGGCCCGCGTCAGTGCTCTCAGACTCGCAGCGGATGAACAACAGAATCGCCGCTTTTGGACAGACCTCCCAGCGCCTCACACACTCGTTGCAGTTGAGGCTTTGCCTGGTGCGGAGATCCTTATTGAAGCCAACGTTGATGGGAAACAGCGTCCAGCGATGGTCACTCGGCAATACGGCGCCGGGCGTGTTTTGTACCTTGCGTTCGATGAAACCTGGCGATGGCGGTACAAAGCCGCTGATCTCTGGCATCAGCGGATCTGGAATCAATTGGCGAAGTTCGTGATGCCCAGACCATTCGCCGTGAGTGATGAATACGTGTCGGTCGACACTGGTTCCGTCAGTTATGAGTATGGAGATTCGGTAGACGTTCGCGTCCGCTTGTTAGGACTCGACGGGAAACCGGCTCTCAATGCAACAGCGGATGCTCTGGTCTGGAAAGATGGACGGATTTTTTCCACGATTGGTTTGAACGCAGATCCCGACATCCCAGGTATTTATCGCGGTCGTACGGAAGCGATGCCGGAAGGTGAGTACGAAGTTTCGGTGCGAGCAGCCGGGTATAGCGATTCCGCACTGAAAGCTCGCGGCAATTTTGTTGTCCTCCCACCGGAATCCGGGGAGATGACCCAAACATCCGTTAACGAAGATTTATTGAGACAGATGGCGACTTCCTCTGGTGGTGTTTATTTACGTGAAGAAGAACTTGGTCAACTCCCGGAACTGCTCAGCCCGCTAAGTAGCGGTCATGTCGTTGAATCAGAGACTTTGATCTGGCAGAGCTATTGGTGGTTTGCCATGATCATTATTCTACTGAGTGTGGAATGGACTCTTCGCAAGCGAGCCGGTTTGTTGTAATAGATTTTGAGATCCCTCAACACAATTGTTTTTGACACTTGATTATTTGTCAGGAAAATCACAATGAGCGTTAGCCTCGATCCTATCGTTGCCAGAAAGTTGCGGCAGTTCAAGCGTCGTCGCCGGACGTTGATTCTCGCTCGTGGACTCTGTGCAGGCGTTGTGACCTTTCTGCTTTTTATGGCGGTTGTGGCAGCCATTGACTGGTACTGGTTACTCAATGATGAGACGCGCTGGTACTTGAGCGGGGCTGCCTACCTGACTGTCATCACGACCGTTTGGCTCACTTGTTTGCGTCGCATGATGCACTTGCCAGCGATGGAAGAAATTGCGACACAGATGGAACAGACGGAACCTCAACTCAGAGAGAATCTTCTTTCCGCGGTTGAACTGGCAACCGACGATCCTACTGCCATCCACGACTCGCCTGTCTTCCGCAGCTTGCTTCAGGGAAAAGTGGCTGAGCAAATGGGGCAGATTCGCGTGCCGAATTTGCTGCCGATGAAGCTGGTGTCGAAATGGTTACTGGCAGCGGTAGCAACTGTTGCCGTGGTGGCGATGTTACTTTCGTCTGGTGATACGCGATTTCGTCAACTGGCAGCCAGAGCAATGTTGCCTGGCGCGAACATTGCCCGCGTCTCACGTATCCATGTCGAAGTCCTCAAGCCGACACCGCATTCACTCACACTGGCAGAAGATGAAACAATTGCCGTGTTGGTGGAAGTGACCGGCGGCAATGTTAAGGAAGTGACTCTGGAAACATTCACACCGAATCAGGGTGCTGTGCGTCAATCGATGCGAGGGCAAGCAGCATCAGAGTACGTTGCGAACATCCATGTCGCTGACGAATCCGTTGAGTACCGCATCCTCGCAGGCGATGCGATTACGCAGCGATTTCGGATTGAGTCGCGATCCCGTCCACGTGTCACCGCTTTTCATAAGTCGTACGAATATCCCAAGTACACAGGGTTGCCGGATGAATCCGTCACTGAAAAGCATGGTGATCTACTTGTTCTGGAAGGGACAAAAGTCGAAATTGTCATGGAACTCGACCAGCAAGTGACTGATGCAGAACTGCGGGTTGATCCGTCAAACTCTGAAGAGATGAGAGTCATTCCGCTCACCCCCGCTCAACAAAAAGATCCAAGCGAAGCGGCTGCTTTCCTTTGGAAAGCGACACTCCCGATTGAGGAAGCCGCGATTTATAAGGTTCATCTTGTTTCCGAGGAGACCGGTTTCGAAAACATTTTCAGCCCGAAATATGAAATTCAACCGCAGCCAGATTTGATTCCGCGAACCGGATTTGTTGACCAACAAGAAACAACATTGTTGTTGCCGCCGAATGACATTCTGGCGCTCAAGGCAATGGCCGAGGACGATTTGCCACTGGTCAGCCTGGAACAGCAGATCTCTGTGAACGGTCGCGAATGGGAAACCATGGCGCTGGAGACCGAACTTGCGAACAACAGCGAAGGTCGTGAACTGACCGCAGCCTGGCAGTGGGATCTCGTTTTGCATCAGTTGAAAACGGGCGATCAGGTGATGACGAAACTGGTCGCAACAGATCGCAAAGGCAATAGCGGTGAATCGATCCCGCTACGAATTATTGTCGCCTCGCAGGATTTTGATCCGCAGCGACACGCGATCATGCAGCGCAAAATCGGTCTGTACAGCGAACTTGCTGACTTCGCGGATTTACTTCAGGAACAGAAAGTCTCCGCACTGGAAACTATCGAACGTCTTCGTCAACCAGACCGCAGCGATGAAGTGGTGATGATCGACAGGACATCTCTGATCGATATCGCAAACAAACAGCGCGAGCAGGCGGGGAAACTTCTAGAGGAAATCAAAAGTGTCGAGCGCGATATGCCTGCCGGTGCCGATGCGTATGACCTCGATCTCACTGGGCAAGTCATTGCCAGATTGCAGCGGGAACACACCAACGTCCCTGCCTATCTTTTGAAAGCAATGCAGCACACCGAAGACGAGAAACGCCTCAAGGCGGACCTTGATGAGTTGAAGCGAACGTTTGAGCGAACCGCAGACGACGCGAAGAATGTTGCAACTCACTATCAGCAATTGATGTCTCACAACTTTCTAAATGCCATTGCTTTTGATCTCAATGCACTGTTGCGTCAACAGCAACTGGTCGTGAATAGTCCGACTCAGACCTGGCAGCGATTGATGCGCCAGGAAACAATCGCGATCAACCAACTGCAAGTTCTAGACAGTTTAATTCGCGATCAACGGCAACGATTGCCAATTGCAATCGATAGACAAATGGTGGCATTAATAAAATGGATCGAGATATATCGACAACGACTTCAGGACTCGATGGAATCGGAAGAAAAGCTCGCTGAACTTCGCAAAGTCTCTATAGACTTCCTGCGGCAACTTGAACAAAAACAAAAGTACGACACGATCGATGGAGGATTACCAGCACGGTTGATCGGCGCGCGTAGAGATTTCGTCAATCGATCTGGCAGCTTGTATGTTCCTCTTGAGCAAATAGCACGAGCAACGCGGCAAGAGAATCTACTTGTCGTTCAAGCGAGTGAGTCAGACGATTCGGCGAATGGCAAGAACTTGTCTGAACAGGCTGAACGCTATGTGGCGGAAGTCGATTTGAAACAACGACGGAGTTTGGACCAATTACGGTCTCGCCGCGAGCTGACTCAAACGCGTCCTGATTCCGATTCCCAATATGCAGCCGATGCCGGGCTGACGCATCGGGCGGTCACTTCGCTGCTAAACCAACACCGGCAGGGGACAGTGCAAGAATCAACGATTCCTGACAATCTACTTGAGATCGCACCCGCCTACCGAACGCTTGAGGCAGGTCACAATTTAATGATCGTTAATGATGCGTTGGATGTTTTGTTGAACATGGAACGTTGGGGATCTCAGGGCATTTCAGCTCACATGGATCATCCGCGGCAGTGGGATGTTGTGAACCAGGGCTTCGAGTTGGCGAGCCGACGTTTGCGGGAAGCCAAAATTGATCAGGAACTCATTAGCAAAGTGGATCAACTGCGTGGGTCGTCACCAGTGCGAGATGCCGGTCGCAAGATTGGTGAACGTCGTTGGAAACGAGAAGCAATGATCGGAGCCGGGCACGAGTTGGTTGAAATTCGCGAGGAACTGAGATCGATTAACGAGGATCTTAAGCCGGTCATGGCTGAAGCACGTGCGGTGATAGCGAAGTACGCGCCGACGATTCCACAAATGGCACAGCAAGCAGCAGACCAGTTGCGCGAGTTGGAGAAAGAAACCACTGAGACTGCCGACGCGGTCGAGAAGCCAGAGTCCCCCGATCCGCAAACGCAGCAACAACTCTCCGAACTGAAACAGCAGCAGGCAGCCATTAATCAGCAATTGGAAGACCTCACCGAAGCATTGGTGGAGGACGCGAATTCGCAAGACCTGCTTGAAGATAATCAGCGCGAGCGTGCTCGCGACGCTGACGACAGCATCGCCATGATTCAGGAACCTGCCAAGCAAATGAATCAAGCAATGCAGCAGGCTCGAGAGAGTGAGTCGGGAGAGCAACAGGCGAAAGACCTGGCTCAGGCTGCGGAACAGCAAGAGAAAACGGCTCAAGCTTTGGAACTTGTAGCGGAACACTTCGCTGATCTTAATGAAGGACTCGATGTCGCGGAGTCTCGCGCCGAACTTCGTCAGGCCGAACAAGAACTTGGCATCGCCCAACAAATGAACCAACGGTTCGAGGAAACTCAGCAACTAGCCGAAATGGCAAACCAGGAAGCTCAAGACTTAATGGCAGAACTTGACGCAGAATTGCAACGCAACCCAGCGATGCAGCAAGCGCTCTCGGAGATTGCTCAGAACACATTGCAGGAAGCGCGAAACGCCTTGGAGTATGCCGCTTTAGATGATGAAAACTTGCAGAAATCGAACGAACGCTCTGACACAGAATTTCAAACAAAGAAGAAAGCACTGGCTGCAGACCTTCGTAATATGGGAGCCGAAGCGTCGCAGCTTTCAAGATATTTATTAGCGCAGGCGAATCAGTCTGCAAATCAAGGAAAGTCCGTCGAAGCGCAGCAGAAAATCATTGAGACACAGCAAAAACTGAACGAAGCTGTCGCGATTGCCAACACCGCAAACGAAAGTCAGTTGCTCGACGACCTCGCCAAGGTGGCTCAAGAAACCAAGGCAACACTTGGCAAAGCGACAGAAACTCTCAAGCAGGCCAAGCAGCAAACAGCAATTGGTAAAGAGACGAAAGTTCACGCTGATGACAAAGCCCGCGAAGCACAGAAAAAAGATTCTGAAAGCCGCCGCAAGAAGTTTCACGAACAGCAGAAAAAAATCGCTCGTGACATTGCCAAACGTGCAGATGATGCAAAACGTCGAACCGATCAGAATGTTCGTAACGCCGAGAATCAGGCTCGAAAAGTGGAAAGTCAGATAAATCAGGCGAAGAAGAATTTACAGCGTAAGCCAGAAGATGCTGGACTCAAACGCAATCTTGCCCAAGCGGAGGCGCGATTGACGGCGGAAAAGGTGAAAGTCGCGGCGACCAAGAAATTACAGAAAGAAGCCGAACAACTCGCCAAAGAGAAACGTCGAAAATCAAACGAAGTCAATGCTAAAAAATTGCCTCCATTGGATGCTCAAAACCCTGCAACTCAGCTTGCCGACAACTACGCGGAAGAGGCGATCAAAGTCGCAGAGAAGTTGAACCAGCAAGCTGACCAACTGGCAAAGTCTACTGACTTTGAAAAAGAGTTGACACCGACGAAGAATCAATTGGTGTCCGCAGAAAAAATTCAAAATGAAATCACTGAGGATGTTCAAAAGGCAGCAGAAGATGTCTCCCGCGCTGCGCGTCATGAACGTCGATTGAAAAATCAAGCAGCTGCCGATCCACTACAGAATACCGCCAAAGAGATTCAACAAGTGGCGAACAACGAATCGGCAATAGCAGAACAACAGTTGAACACCGCGACAGCTGAAGCCGAGCAGGGAGAAGAGGATTCATCAAACAACAAGCCACAACAAAACGACAAAGCACTGCAAGCGCAAGCAGCGGTCGCAGCGACTGAAAAAGCACTTTCAAATCAGGCCGAAAAGCTGAGCGACGTACTTGAACCGATCCTGGCTGCGGCGGAAGCGGCTGCGAACCCAGATGCGGCTCAGTCCCCAGCAGAAGGATCTGCTCCAGAGGCGAATCCGCAAGCGGGTGATCCTGGTCAACAAGCAGCTTCACCGAACAATGCACAAGCTGGCGAAAAATCTTCACAACCAGTTTCACCAGCGAACGGACAGCCCACACCGCCATCCTTCACACCGGAAGAGCAGGCACTCGGGCGGCAATTGGCTCAAACATTAGATGAATTAGACCGCCAACAAGCTGCAGCGAACGCTGCCGAGACTGGTGAACCTGCACAGCAATCTCCGCCGAATTCGCGCCCCCTCGACACTCTTGCTCAAGCAGCTCAAGCGCAACAGGCAAGTCTGTCTGCCACACGCTTGCAAGCTCAGCAACAGGCAGCGATGGCAATGAGCGAGGGCGCAACTGAATCATCCGATAATCCAGCAGCAACCGGCATACTGGCAGATTTCACAGTCCAGGCAGTCAATCGGAATGAAAATGCGAACTGGGGAAAACTTCGCAATAAATCCGCGGATGATTTGACAAACGGCAAGTCCGAAGCGATCTCGGAAGAATACCGAAAAAGCGTTGAAACTTATTTTCGAGTCCTGGCAGAGCGTGCGAGAAAGAAGAAGTGAGCGCGGTCGGAAGGAAAACTTTTTCTCCACGTTTGTTCGACAACAATGTTGTCACCCTTAAGTCATCTCTTTGCAGAGTTCAAGAATGCGAATCAATCTGGCAATGATCAGCATCTGTTTGATTTCATTGACTTGCACCTCAATGCTCAATGCACAGGATGCGAATGAAGCCGACACAAAACGACCTTCCGCATTCCAGAAAGATGAAACGGATATCGCTATCGACAAAGCGATTGAATATCTCGTCAGCAAACAAAGAGAAGATGGGGCCATTCTAGATAAGAGCCACGACACCACGATGACGGCTCTTTCGATCATGGCGATGGCAAGCGTGGGAATTCAACCAGCTGATCCAACGCCGAAGGGGCAGGCGATGCAGAAAGCTCTTTCTTTTATTTTGCAGGAAGATCGAGTTGACGACAAAGGCTACTTCGGCAGCAAAGATGGTTCGAGAATGTACGGACATGGGATCATCACTCTGATGCTCACAGAAATGATCGGCATGGGTGCGAGCGAAGAACAGGATCGACTCATCCATGACCGTTGCCAGAAGGCCATTGATGTCATTTTGAGTTCACAGAAAGAGAAAAAAGCAACTCACTATCGTGGCGGCTGGCGATACAATCCCAACGCGAAAGATTCAGACTTATCGGTGTCTGTCTGGCAACTCATGGCATTACGCTCCGCGAGAAACGATGGATTGCAAGTTCCTGCGAGTGCGATTCGTGATGCGGTTGATTACTTGAAGCGTTCGTATTCTTCACCGCTAGACAGGAACGGCCTACCCGACAAAAAAGCGAGCGGTTTCACCTACGAACCTCACCGCAGCAGCCCCACCTTCACGATGACAGCCGCCGGATTACTGGCAATGCAAGTTTGTGGAGAATACGATTCTCCCTTGGTCGCAGGAGCTGCGGACTGGTTGCTGGAACATCCACCTAAATGGAAAGAACGCTTCTGCTCGTACGGAACCTATTACTACGCGCAAGGCATGTACCAACGCGGCGGTGACCATGCCAAGACAGCACAGCAACTCGTCACTGAAATGCTCCTGGAAAAGCAAGCCACGAATGGATCGTGGACCGCCGAAAACAGTTCAGAAAAAGGGCACGGTGCCGTGTACGCGACTTCAATGTCGGTGCTGAGTCTCTCGGTGAAGTATCACTACCTGCCGATCTACCAGAAGTGATTTTGATTTCACAAAAACGAGGAGCGATTCTCAGGTTCAACGATCCCGTTCTCCCCTCGAGTTTCGACTTGGAATTTTCCTGTTCAGGGAGGGAAGGTTCTTGTAGCCCGCGCTGTTAATCAAGATGATTGTCGTTTCGTGTCAGGGGGCCGATTCGAAGAGAGATGATTTCTCGAACTGTAAAGTTGAATCGGCAGTAAATGAAAGTCGATTGCGCTATGGCTGGTAATCTGATAGGCTCATTGAAGAGAATTTAATTCACCTAATTTGCTCTGAACAATCCTACGAAAATCGAATTACTATTCACCGAAGTTTAATGCTTTTCCCGGATGAGTATTTGAGTTCTCTTCGGGATGAGCAACATTTTTTACTTGAAATAATCATGATCAACGTCTGGGAGAGCTAGTTCCTCTGGAACACCTGCGGACCGATTATCGATTCGCCGACGGACAGATACCGAAACGATAAACAGGAAACAAAATATGCAATGCTCGCGAATAAAAATGGCCGTCATACTTGTTGCGTTAATGGCGAGTATTCAAGTTCAACCGGTCTCAGCACAACAACCAGTTCCCGAGGGTGTTGTCTTTGAAAAGAACATCGAATTCTCAAACCCAGATGACCAGCACTTGCAACTGAACATGGCGAGACCAAAGGCCGGTGACGGCCCTTTTCCAGCAGTTGTCTGTATTCACGGCGGTGGGTTTCGTGCAGGGACTCGGGAAGGGTTCAACGGACTATGTCTGGAACTGGCTGAACGTGGATACGTCGCAGTTACAGTGACCTATCGTCTGGCTCCGAAATACCAGTTTCCGGCAGCAGTTTACGACGTCAAAGCTGCCGTGCGTTGGATGCGAGCCAACGCAGAGAAATACAACATCGATCCGAATCGAATCGGGACAACCGGTGGATCGGCAGGAGGTCACCTCGCTCAATTTTTAGGTGTGACCAGCGGAGTCAAGAGTTTCGAGGGCGACGGTGGCAACGCCGATTACTCCAGTAGCGTGAAATGCGTCGTCAATTACTACGGGCCGAGTGATTTTACAAAGTCGTACGATGCGAGCGTTGACGCTGCCGAGGTCCTGCCACTATTCCTGGGAGGGAATTTGCAGCAACAGCGGCGCCGGCATATCGAAGCCAGTCCGTTGTATTGGGTCACCCCTGAAGCGGCACCGACGTTGTGCATTCACGGGACCGAAGATAGTTACGTCGCTCATGAACAGGCAGTTTGGCTGATTGATCGACTGAAGGCCTCTGCTGTCGAAGCCAAGTTGATGACCATCGAAGGAGCAGATCACGGATTTCGTGGAGCGTCGAAGGAAGTCATGGCAGGGATTGAAAACGCACGAGTCGAATTCTTCGATAAGCATCTCAAGTAAAAGTAACTCACTCTGCGCTGAACAGAATATGGTCTGGCTTTCGGTGAGTGAGTAAATGTACCATTTCAGAAACAAATTCCAGAGATGTTTCGCAACGGGGTCTCCAACGCACTCAGTGTAGGCACATCGAGATTTTTAATGACGATTCGAAAAATAACTTCGGCTCTATTGATTGCAATCAGTTTCGCGTCACTGGCATTCGCAGGTGACGGTGAAGTGAATTTCAGCCGAGATATCCTGCCGCTACTTTCCGATAACTGCTTCAAATGTCATGGTCCTGACGAAGCGAATCGAGAGTCGGATTTGCGGCTGGATAAACACGAATCGGCGCTGGTCAAACAGGAATCCGGTTCCGCAGCTCTCGTACCGGGCAACAGCGAGCAGAGTGAACTCTTTCGTCGAATCGCATCCACTGACGCCGACTTGAAAATGCCTCCAGAAGATTCAGGAAAGATACTGACAGAGAAGCAGATTACTCTGGTTAAAAAGTGGATCGATGGCGGAGCTGAATGGTCTGGACACTGGGCGTTTCAACCTCCAGAGAAACCAAGCGTTCCTGCAGTCACTGAAGGTTGGTCGACGAAGAATCCCATCGACAACTTTATCCACGTAAAGCTGAAAGTGGCGAATCTAGCACCGGAAAATCGTGCTGCGAAAGAAACTTTGATTCGTCGTTTGACGCTCGACCTGACAGGCCTACCTGCCACACTTCAGGAAGTCGATCAGTTTCTTGCCGATGAGTCAGAACAGGCGTACGAACGAGTCGTGGATCGTCTGCTGAGTTCTCCAACGTACGGTGAGAATATGGCGCGCATCTGGCTCGATGCAGCCAG
>JAJDEL010000617.1 GCA_029259835.1 Planctomicrobium sp.
TTGCACTTCTTAACGAACTGGACACTCCCGCCGCGCGTCAAATTCTTGATGATCTCCAATAGCCACGGGAAATACTACAAGCTACGAAATCACCAAGGTCTTCGCCGGGAAGATTGGTTCTTCTACGCAGGTTCTACGGTAGTCCCTGTCGCCATCTTCGGTTTGGACTTTTGTGACGCAACTGAAACATGCGCCGAAGTCGCAGGCCATAGGGGTTTCCATGGAGAGCCGCTCGCGAGATGGAAAATCAAGGTTGTTTCACTCGCCAGAAAGCTCGGCATTCTAGTGGGTAGTCGGTCAACATGCCGTCAATTTGGGCGGCTTGAACTTGTCTCCAGGTCTCTGGGTTTCGGCGTGAGTCGCCGGGTCCAGCATAGTTGAACAACACCTGCTTGCCATGTTCATGCAACAGCTGCACTTCCTCCGGTGATGGAGCGAACGTCAGCAGGAAGACGTCCAGGAAGTCCTCTTGAAGGCGGTGGTTAAGGTTTTTTCGGTTGACGTTCTGCCCAATGCGAATTTTCGGATTTTGCTTCTTGAGTCGCCGGCTGATTTCAGCGCTCTGGTCGAAAGCAAAAGACTCTTTGAGCAGGCCGTACTTTTCTACGAGCCAGACCAACTCTGCTTCACCATCTGGGGTGATTTGTTTGACGTTGAGCGCAATGATTGTCGGCCCACGCTTGCGGTTCTTCACCAATGCAAGAGTCTCTTCCAGCGTGGGGACTCGGAGATTCGCAAAGGCCGGATCAAACCAGGCACCGGCGTCGAGTTGCCGAACATCGTTCAATGCCATGTCGCGGATGGATTGACTGGGACCGTTCGTTGTTCGTTCGACGCTATCGTCGTGAAGAACGACCAGGTGTCCGTCTTTTGTGGTGCGAATATCCAATTCAAATCCCATCCCCAATTCCAGACACGTCGAAAACGCTGGTAGTGTGTTCTCGGGTGCGTGCCACATCATCCCACGGTGAGCAATCAGAATCGGATCGGCAGCATAAACGTTGCCAATGTCGAAGAGCCTGAGAACTAGAACAGTCAAGATCATGGGCAAAGCTGAACGCAGACGGCTAAAGTTCAAAGGCATGTGCATACGATGAAATCCATTGTGTGTTGAGTTTTTTGACGTTCTATTCCTCGGCTCCAAACGTTAAGAAATCGCCAACGTCTCCGCCGGGAAGATTGGCCCTTCGACGCAGGTCCTGCGATAGTCCCATTCGCCATCTTCGGTTTGGACTTTCGTTACGCAGCTGAAGCACGCGCCGAAGCCGCAAGCCATGGGGGTTTCTAGTGACAGCCAGCAGGGGATGTTGGCGGCGAAGCAGAGGCGTGCGACGGCGTGCATCATCGGTTCTGGTCCGCAGCAGTAGACGCCATCTGGCCGCTCTGTTTCTGGAAGGTCGAACATCTCCTTGATCAAATCCGTGACGAAACCGTGGTGACCTTCTGTGCCATCATCGGTTGAGATCTTGATGTCCAGACCTGTGATGTCGTCGAAGTCAGTAAGGTCTGCTCGCGCGGATTTTGTTTGGGTGCCGTAACAGAGAGTCACACGATTTGCGGCAGAAGTCGATTCGTATCGAGACCCGTCAGTCCCATATTGCCGATGCCCAAGTGTCTCGCGAGAGACTGCCAGGAACGGTGTGTAACCAATCCCTCCTCCGACGCACAGTAAATTTTTTCCACTGTAAACTGGAAAGCCATTGCCGAGCGGTCCCCAAAGCTCCACCTGCTCGCCTTCGCTCCAACCGCTCATAATGCCGGTCATCTTGCCAATCACATGATAAGCAAACTCAAACGCGATTGGTGTTCCAGCTTCATCAAGAACCGTGTCGTACAAAGCAAACGGGCGCCCCAGCAATGGGTCTGTTCCCTCGGTTGGTCTGATCATAAAGAACTGACCCGGTTTGATCGCCGCAGCAATACTCGGTGCCGCGATTCTGATCGCGTATGTGCCGGCAGCCAATTCACGCTGCGAAACAACCTTGGCAGTTTCTTGCTGAGCGTCCATGACTTGTCCCGGCAGACATTCTTGTGGGGAGTGCGTGTTCATGTTTGTTCCGTTCATGATGTCATCTAAATCTCTTGGCGAGCTGCAGCGTCTCGAAATGCTGAGTCTCGACCCAGCCTGCTTTTCACTTGCCCCTAGCCCTTCATCCCTAGTGCATCGTTCCGATTGAATTTTAGGGTTGAGTAATCCGCAACGAGAGACAACGGAGCGGTTTATGGAAAACAGATCCCTAATTTCAAGCTGTTACACAGCACTAGTCCATTCTACAAATCTCGTTCACTCAACCGCTCGACGATCAGTTTACCGATATTCAGTGCCGCCGTCGCTGCTGGTGACGGAGCGTTGCCGATGTGGATGATTCGCTCCGATTCTTGAAAGACGAAATCGTCAATAATTTTTCCATCCTTCGCGAGTGCCTGAGCGCGGACACCAGATGGAGCCATGGTGAGATGTTCGCTGCGAATTTCCGGGACGAGCCGTTGCAGCGTTCGGACGAATGCGTTTTTGTTCCAGGACCTCCACATCTCGCCCATGCCGGTTTGCCAGTGTTTCGCAGCCAGCTTCAGGAACCCACGGTTCGAAAGAGCGCCTGCCAGGTCGCGGACGTTTAAGGTCGTTTTCTTGTAGCCATCACGCGCAAAAGCCAGCACTGCGTTCGGCCCGCACTCCACACCACCGTTCATCGTCTTTGTGAAGTGAACTCCGAGGAATGGAAAACTCGGGTTCGGGACAGGGTAAATAAGCCCCTTGCAAAGATGCTGCGCTTCCGGCTTGAGTTCGAAAAACTCACCTCGAAACGGTACGATCATCGCTTCCGGTTTCTCGCCTGTCAGCTTAATGACCCGGTCTTCCCACAGCCCGCCACAAGTAATCAGGTAGTTGCACTTGAGTTCACCTTGTGCAGAGATGAGGGTCGTCCCGTCCGGTTCCGGATGAATCTCGGTCACTTCGGCGCTCAGCCAGATGTTGCTGCCAGCGTCATGAATTCGCTTTGCCAAACGCTGGCTGACTTGTCGATAGTCGATGATTCCGGCGTCTGGGACATGAATCGCTTCAATGCCAGCGCTGTGCGGTTCGATCTCATTCAGTCGCGACTGAGAAATGATCTCGCAATTCACACCGTTCGCTAGCCCACGTTCGTAAATGCCTTGCAGCCGTCCGCGTTCTTCTTCATCAACAGCGACGATCACTTTCCCGCAGAGATCAAACGGGATTTCCTCTTTCTCACAAAACTCCTGCATCGCCTGTTTGCCAGCGCGGCAATTTTCGGCACGCAGCGTGCCCGGCTTGTAATAGATCCCGGAGTGCAACACTCCGGAGTTGCGTCCAGTCTGATGAAACGCAACCTCCGCTTCCTTCTCCAGTACGATGACCTTCAGTTGTGGAAACTGCTCCAGCACCTGATATGCCGTAGCCAGGCCAACAATCCCACCCCCAATAATCCCCACAACACACTTCTGCACAGCTACGTCCTTCAATGTTTGTTGGATCTCTTTTCACCCTTGCCCCTCAATCCCTAGTCCCTGGACCTCGTCTGTAAGGCGAACCAGGCTTTCATTTGGTAGCTACATTTGCATTTCGCGGAACCGTCCGGAACTAAAACCAACCCGCCGGCAGGGATCGCGTTGATCCAGCAGCCGAGGCGGATGCCGCCGTAGTTTTCGACACCAGCATCACGAGTGAGGTCAAGATATCCCAGAGTTGCGGAACGAAACAGCATCATATTGCGGCTGGCGGCAATTTGACCGCACCCATAAGAGCGGTTGAGTTGAAACGGAAGTGACTCGCCGGTTCTCAAATACCAGGAACCTTCTTGAGTGTAGATCGTCGGGCCATTAATGAGCGGGCGTGTTCGGTAGTCGGCCTTTTGGTCCCACATTCTTTCACCGGTTTTGGAGTCGAATGCAGCCAGGCGACCGCCGACTTCGGAAGGGAGCGAGAAGAAGTTGTGATTCTGTCCGAGATAGCTCATCAGGAGGACATCGAATTCATTGCTGACGGCGAGTTGCGTTCCGAAGACATCTTCATTCTTCTCCCAGTTGATGTTCCCTGTTTGCGTGTCGAGAGAAATTAACAAACCGTCCGGTTGTTCGTTTGGTTTGAGTTTTGGCAGCGGCCGCCCAT
>JAJDEL010000618.1 GCA_029259835.1 Planctomicrobium sp.
CTTCAATATCTTCCGCTTGTTGCATTAAATCATAACCGGAATTTGGTGGCTCTTTTTGAACCCCCTCAAAAGACGACACCACCAGGTTGGGGTGGTGTCGTCTTTTGAGGGGGTTCATAAACAACCACTCAATTTATGGTACGAAAAACGCAAAAATAGTTACTGAAACCAAAGCGAGGATCACGAAAATTAAAATGGCCGACTTTGCAATCAGTGACATGGCTTTTTTGATATCAACTCGACCATCATCACCCTGCGATTTCTTGAATACAGAGTAGAGTGCGAGTAAATAGAATGTGGCGAATACCAAAAAGGTGACTAACACTGGAACCATAGTGATCTTCTAATTCAACCCTAACCGTCTCGCCAGCCGTGCAGCGTTTGCCATGACCTTTTTGTATTCCTCATGTTCCATAACCATATCGTAAAGCTCTTCAATTGACCATGTGTGATCAGTGAGTCCAGCTTGCTCTGCTGGCGTTGGTGTCAGTTTTCCACTCTTTCCCTTTTCGCGAAGTCTCCAACAGAAGTTGTAGTAGGCGACTTGAAGTGAGACAGCGGCTTTCAGGTTGTCCAACTTCTTTGAGAACCCCATCGCCAACCGAGTGAACCGTTTCATAAAGGTGCGGATCGTGAGGTTGTGGCGTTCGATGTGAGACGTACCCCCAACCTGGGGTGGTGTCGTCTTTCTTGTTTCCCAAGTGTCCTGTTCGGTATGGCGGGTCTGCATGGATGCTGAAGCTGCACTGACTTGTCAGGCTTTCGGGGTTGGTTGGGGGGTGAGTCGTGGGCAATGTCTTTCGGATTCGGGATTACTGAAGTGTTTGAGGGATAAGCGGTTGCGGCGCCAGGTTCTTTTCTTTTCCAGCGGGCGCCAGTTTGCTTCCGCGGTTTTGGCGGGTAGAGTTCTGTTGTGACCGCTTCACTTGCAGACGGTATTCCGTGTGAACTACTGTCTACTTGTCAGGGAGGCGTCACAATGAAACAAATACACGGTTTGAAGCGGTTGTCACGCCTCTCACTTTATCCCCTACGTAAGACTTTGTTCGAGAAAAGCCCCTCACCCTAACCCTATCCCCAGAGGGGAGAGGGGACTTAAGGTTGCCGCGATGCGGCGGTTGTTGAATTTTCAAACAGAGTCTCACTTGTGACCCCAGGATTGTCGGTGCCCTCACAGTCTCTCTCCCAAGATGAATTTAAGGAAGAGGTTCGTTCTCGCAATGAAATTGTGGGCGTGATCAGCGAGACCGTTGCATTACAACCCCGTGGACAGCATCACGTCGGGTTGTGTCCGTTTCATGATGACAACAATCCATCAATGAATGTCTACCCGGACCGGCAGACGTTCCGTTGCTGGTCATGCAGCACTGGCGGAGATGTCTTCGGCTACGTTCAGGAACGGGAGAAGGTTTCGTTTCGAGAAGCTTTGGAAATCCTGGCGCGCCGGGCGAATATGGAGATTCCGAAGTCCGTCGGTGGACATTCGCCAGAGCAAGAGACGAATCGCGCAAAGCTGTTCGAAGTATTGCAATGGGCAGAGACCCTGATGATGCAGACGCTGCTGACATCGCCTGCCGCTCAGCCTGCCCGTGACTACTTGAACCGTCGTGGGATTGATGAAGAGGTGATCCGCAAATTCCGCCTCGGTTTTAATCCGGACGGAAACCAATGGTTGCTCGGTCAGGCACGCGGACGTTATCCATCACCACTACTGGAAGATGCCTGTCTGGTCGGGAAGGGTGATCAGGGTAGATATTACGATTTTTTCAGTCATCGTATTATGTTTCCAATTCACAACGAGCGGGGTCAGGCTGTTTCGTTTAGCGGACGTGTCCACCCTGGTTATGATCATCCGGCGAAGTACATAAACGGTCGCGAGACCACAGTCTTCCGCAAAAGCAAGATCCTGTATGCACTCGACTTGGCACGAGATGAAATCAAAAAGCAGAAGTATGCCATCATTGTGGAAGGCTACACTGATTGTATCGCCCTGCACCAAAGTGGCGTGACGAACACAGTCGTCTCGATGGGAACGGCTCTGACTGATGAACAGGTGAGAACCGTGAAGCGGTTCGCCAACAAAGTCATTCTGGTCTTCGATGGAGATGATGCCGGTCAGAAAGCAGCTTCGAAAGCAGTCGAGAAGTTTTTAGCACAAGATGTTGACCTTCGAATCCTGACACCGCCGAACAAGTTGGACCCGGCGGATTACCTCGAACAACAAGGGGTGGCGGCGTTTCGTGAACTCGCCAGCAAAGCCCCCGAAGCCTGGGACTTTCGTTTTCGCGCCGCGAAAGCGAAGCATGGAATTGACACGATCGACGGGCGGCAGAAAGTGCTGGACGAGATGCTCAGTGTTCTGGTTCAGGTGCCGGCAATGGCAAAATCTGTTCGCGAACCGCTCATGATTGCAAATCTTGCACAGAAGTTGTCGCTCTCCGAAGAAGCCGTTCGGACCCGCGAAAAGCAAATTCGTTCAGGCGCTCAACAGCCAGTTTATACCGAGAATCATGAGGTCGAAGAGAGTTCTTTCGCTGAAGAAGTGCATCGAATTATCGCCGGGCAACTCTCCTCAAGGGACCGAGTGGAATGCGACTTGCTTCAATCTGTTGTCGCGGCCCCGGAATCGTTCCGTTTTGTGGCGGATGCGGTTTCTGTGGCCCCGTTGCGGAATCGCATCCTGAAAGGGGTGCTGCGGAAGTGTACAGAGGAAGCGTGGGCAGATGGGGAATTCAGCCTGACCGGCTTGATCAACCAGATGCCTGATAAGAATTTGAAGAGTCTGGTCGTCTGGTTAGATGAGCAGGCAGCGGCGAAAGATCTCGCAAGAAAGATCCGCGAGAGTGGAATCGACGACGAGGGGTGCCCTTTACTGCTGAGGCAATCAATTCAAGCCTTACAGAATCGGGAAGAACGCAACTCAAATCAAAACGTCGGAGTCCAACTTGCGGAGGCCACGGACGGTCAAGCTCGGCTTGACGAATCAGCGGAAGCGTTGTTGCGTCAGGCTGCAGAGTTTCACCAAAAACGTGCGACCAAAAAGAGCGGTGCCTGACTGGTACTGCAATTTAAGACCAAGGGAGAAGAGATGATGTATCGACTCGACGAGAGCCTTCGCAAATTGACCGAACTGGGACAACTCCAGGGGTACTTGACCTTTTCACAGGTCAACGAATACCTCCCGGAGAACGAAGTCAGCCCGGAAAAAATTGATGCGCTGCTGCTTTCTCTGGAAGACCTGGGACTTTCGATCATCGACGAAAAAAAGGTGAAGAACGCTCCCAAAGTATCCGCAGCAAAGAAAGAAGAGAAGGCAAAGTCGCGAAAGAAACCTGTTCCGAAAAAGAAGCAGACGGTCAAGCTCAATGGCTTGTTCGAAGAAACCGGCGGCGCGAGAATGATCGACGATCCGGTCCGGATGTATCTTTCGCAAATGGGCGAGATCCCATTGCTGACACGACAGGAAGAAATTGACCTCGCCAAGAAAATTGAGTTCACTCGCAAACGATTCCGCCGTGCTTTATTGGAATGTCATTACGTCACGCGTGAAGCATACGACGTTTTGCTCAAAGTTCAGGCAGGTGATCTTCCATTTGACCGGACGATTAAAATTTCCCTGACCGAGTGTACGGAGAAAGAGCAAGTCCTCGGCCGATTGCCACACAATCTGGAAACGATCAAGCGCCTGATGATTCAAAACGAAGGTCTCTATTCAGAATTTCTGAACGAAACCAAACCTGAAGAAGAACGGCAAGAGAGCTTCACGCGAGTCGATCAGGGACGCCGTAAAATCGCAACACTTCTGGAAGAAGTCAGTCTGCGAACACAGCGACTACAACCGCTCGTAAAACGCTTGGAGAAAATCTCGAACCGAATGAACGCTCTGCAAGTCGAAGTGGCTCAACTCTCTGAAGACCGCTTGCGCAAGGACCAGCGTGCAAACTCGCAACAGGAACTTCGCGACCTCATGGAGTTGACACTCGAAACGCCGGAATCGCTCGCGACTCGAGTTCAGGAAATCAAAGATCGCTTTGCTGATTACGATCAGGCAATGCGTGATCTTTCGGCCGGCAACTTGCGACTGGTCGTTTCGATTGCAAAGAAGTACCGCAACCGGGGCTTGAGTTTCCTCGACCTGATTCAGGAAGGAAATACCGGCTTGATGCGGGCCGTCGATAAATACGAATACCGTCGCGGTTATAAATTTTCGACGTATGCCACATGGTGGATTCGGCAAGCGATTACACGATCGATCGCGGATCAGGCACGGACGATTCGAATCCCGGTTCATATGATTGAAACCATCTCCCGGCTGCGTCGCATCAGCAAAGATCTGGTTCAGGCACTCGGTCGCGAACCAACAGTCGAAGAAGTCGCACAGGCCGCGGACGTTGATCTCGATGAGGCCAAACGTGTTTTGCTCACGGCGCGAACTCCGATGAGTCTCGACAAGCCTGTTGGAGATTCGGAAGACAGCGTCCTCTCGGACTATGTTCAGGCTCCAAACGATAACAGCCCTGTCACAGTCGCTGCACAAGAGATGCTCAGGGATCAAATCTCTCAGGTTCTCAAAACATTGACCTACCGAGAACGAGAGATCATCAAACTCCGTTACGGTCTGGGCGATGGTTACACATACACGCTCGAAGAAGTCGGGCGAATCTTCAAAGTGACGCGTGAACGCGTTCGCCAGATTGAAGCAAAGGCTGTCCGTAAGCTTCAACACCCTGCCCGTTCAAAGCAACTCCAAGGCTTCCTCGAACACCTCGCCCTGGCAAACGGCGGGAATTGATGCCAGTGCTGTTTTTGTTGGAAATGTTGTCACATGCAATCAATCAGTAAACAATTTCAATTTCATTCTCTGGATGAATTACTACAAATTGGCTTGGATCAAGCTCGGCGTTTGCTTCCGCATTATGCGGAATGGCCTGAGTCGAAACGAGAAGATATCGAAGCGCTGAACGACGTTTTTGCCTCGACCACTTCCATTTTAGAAGGCAAAGATGAGGCTCTTGTCGACACTGAGGCGTGTGAAGCCGCTTACCTTGCGTCTGCACGTGCAGCAGCAAGTTTTCGGAAATCAAA
>JAJDEL010000619.1 GCA_029259835.1 Planctomicrobium sp.
GGTTCACCGGGTTCCGTCGAGTTGCTTCGTTCTGCCGCGAAGAGAAATCATCTCGGTCTGTTGTTTGAGCCCGCTCTCCCAGATGGACAACTGGCCGGCAATCGGAAGGGATCTGCAAATTTCCATTTTGTTTGCCACGGGAAGTCGGCTCACGCTGGTCGTCACTTTAATGAAGGTATCAATGCAATAGCGGCTGCAGCCGATCTGGCACTGCGTATTCATACGCTCAATGATCACTGGAAAGGAACGACGGTAAATGTCTCGAGGATTGATGGAGGCGGGCCATTGAATATGATTCCTGACGTGGCTGTCGTGCGGGCCAACGTGCGTTATTCGGAGCCCAGTCTTGAAAATGAGATCGATCTTTCGCTAAGAGAGATTATGAACCAAATCGATCTGAAGCACGACGTCCATAGTGTACGCCACGGAGAGTTCACGACCCCGCCAAAACTATTGGAGGGCACGATGGCGACTATGTTTGAGCAGGTGGTCGCTCGTGGACAATCCTTGGGTCTGCATCTCAACCACCGCCCTACAGGTGGTGTCTGTGACGGGAATCGATTGGCCAACTGGGGATTGCCAAACATCGACAACCTCGGCGTCCGTGGTGCGGGCATTCATAGTCATGAGGAATTCCTGGTGTTGGACAGCCTGACCGAACGTGCGAAGCTCACTGCGTCGTTACTCATCGGCTGGGCCTCTGGTGAGATTGTATGGCCTCCCACTCTCTACTCAGGAATCAGGAGCAGCGATGAATAATTCTTTGAATCGTGAGGACTCACTGGAAGAAGATCCGAGAATAGTTGAAGCACGAAAATTGATCCGGGAGGCTGTTGCAGATCATGTGATTCGCATCGACTGCGTTCGTCCCCCGGACCATTCTCTGCAAGAATCTTACGATCAACTTCTCAAACAATTCGGTGAACTGAGGGGCGGAGGTCTCTATTATCGTTATCTCGGCAGCGGTCTCGGCAACGGAGCCTTGGTTGAATTGGTCGATGGCTCCGTCAAATACGACATGATCTCTGGCATCGGCGTTCACATCTACGGACACACTCATATCGGGATGATTGACGAACTCGTACAAGCAGCCATCAGTGATACGGTGATGCAGGGGAATCTGCAACAGAATCTCGATTCTCTGAGATTATGTGATGATCTTGTCAGAATTGCGCGGTCAAGTGGATCGGGATTGGAACATTGTTTTTTATCGACGAGCGGCGCGACAGCCAACGAAAACGCTCTGAAAATGATGTTTCAGAAAAAACATCCCGCTGACCGTATGCTCACCTTTCGCAACAGTTTTTCCGGCCGAACGATGGCGCTTGCGCAGTTGACCGACAGGCCCAAAAATCGAGAAGGGCTCCCAACGACATTGTCGGTTGATTACATCCCGTTCTTTGACAATGATCAGCCCGCTCAGAGTACGAAAGCGAGTCTTGCTGCACTCAGCGAACATCTTCACCGATACCCTGAGAGTCATGCTGGGATGTGCCTGGAATTGATTCAAGGGGAAGGGGGCTACTATTCTGCACCTCGAGAATTTTTCATCGCGTTATTCGATGTATTGAGAGAACACGACATTCCGATCTGGATCGACGAGGTCCAAACATTTGGACGAACGTCTCGCATGTTTGCGTTCCAGCATCTGGAACTGGATGAGTATGTTGACGTCGTCACTCTCGGTAAAATGAGCCAAGTCTGCGCGACTCTTTTCACAAAGGATCTGAAGGCGCGCCCAGGGCTGGTCAGTCAGACTTTTACGGGAGCCACATCTTCCATACGCGCCGCTCAATTCATCTTAAAGCAGTTTTGTGAAGGAAATTATCTGGGAGAAAATGGTCGCACCCTCCAGATTCACAATCGATTTGTACAACACTTTGAACGTCTGCATGCCGAAAACCCAAACAGTATCCGAGGACCGTGGGGAATTGGTGGTATGGTGGCCTTCACCGTCTTCGATGGGAGTGCTGAGCGTACGAAAGACTTTCTCAATCGTTTGTTCGAGGCCGGTGTGATCGCATTCCCAGCGGGTGCCGAACCGACGCGTGTCCGCATGCTCCCTCCGCTGCTGGTGATGTTGGACAAAGACATCGACGCGGTCTGTGGCCTTATTGAGAACGTGCTGACTGAATCGAGATTCAGTCCTGATTTGCCCTAATGTCCTAGAAGCTGATGTCTATAATGTCAGCAATGAAGTTCTTCATCAGTTTCTCGCACGGATTGAAACGTGAGTAGTTCACCATGTACGTAATACGACCAGTCAGTTCTAGAGATTTCGATCAAATCGTCAGTCTTACGAAGTCGACCTCCTTCGGCCTGACGACGCTCCCTCGAGATCCCGAACTGTTGGAAAAACGGATCATCGAGTCGGAGCATTCCTTTGCGAATTTTGAGACTGGTGAACCAAAAGGGCAGGCATATTTGTTCGTGATGGAAGAGATCGAGACCGGCGCAGTGATTGGTACCTGTGGAATCGTCTCAAAAGTCGGTGGTTTCGAACCGTTTTATGCGTATCGGATTGAAGCCAGCATCCACGAGTCGGAGACTTTGCAAATACGGAAGGAAATTTCAGTCTTGCACCTGGTCGCCGAGCACAACGGTCCCAGTGAGATCGGTAGCTTGTTTCTGCATCCAGATCACCGCCATGCAGGGAACGGGCGACTTCTCTCCCTCTCACGTTTTCTGTTGATGGCAGAGTTTCCCTTTCTCTTCGATCAGGAAGTGATTGCCGAAATGCGAGGGGTCGTTAATGAGAAAGGAAAGAGCCCATTCTGGGACGCGGTCGGCAAGCATTTCTTTGATCTGGAATTTCCGAAAGCGGACTACTTGAGCCTCGTTAACAAAGAATTCATCGGAGATCTGATGCCGGTGCATCCGATTTACATCCCACTGTTACCGCAAGCCGCTCAAGAAGTAATCGGCAAAGTTCACGAGAAGACGCGGCCAGCCCGCGCGATGCTGGAATCCGAGGGATTTCGTTTCGATCAGATGATAGACATTTTCGAAGCGGGACCGATTCTGCATTGCCCTCGAGACGGAATTCGAGCCGTGCAGGAAAGCCAGCAAGCTCTGGTTACTGAAATCGTTGAGAAAATCGGCAGCGAGAAACGGTGGTTGGTGAGCAGTACTTCACCCGATTTTCGCGTCGTGCAGTGCCATCTCGGCATTCAAAAGTCCGGAATCCAAATTGATCGCGCAACGGCAGACGCATTGCAAGTCTCCGTCGGAGACGCGGTGCGGTATGTCTCTCCGAAAGCCAAACAGTAAAGGATAGTGCGATGGACGTCACAGGCCGTAATTTCATTGCCGGAGAATGGGTGCAAGCCACGGGGGCAGCGTTCGCATCGCAGAATCCCGCCACTGGAGTTGAAATCTGGAACGGTCACTCGTCTACGGAATTAGACATCGATTCTGCTGTTCTGGCTGCCAGACACGCTGCCAAAGACTGGTCGTGGCGACCGCTGAGGGAACGTATTCGCATCATCGAAGCGTTCGGAAAACAGTTGGAATCTCAACAGGAAAACCTTGCGTCAGTAATCAGCCAGGAAGTCGGAAAGCCGCTGTGGGAAGCCCGAACCGAAGTGCAGGCGATGATCGGTAAAATCGAAGTCTCTGTGAACGCGTACTGCGAACGGAGGTCGAAGTCATCTATCGATCTGCTTGGCGTTCGAGGAGTGACGCGTTATAAGCCGCACGGTGTGCTCGCAGTTTTTGGTCCCTATAACTTCCCTGGGCATATCAGCCACGGACACATTGTTCCCGCCCTGCTCGCCGGGAACACGGTCGTATTCAAACCGAGTGAACTGACACCGCGAGTCTCTGAATTCACAATGCAGTTATGGGAACAGGTCAATCTTCCAGATGGTGTCTTGAATCTTGTTCAAGGGGATCGTGAAACAGGCGTTGCCCTTGTGGCGCATTCCGGACATAACGGTGTCCTGTTCACCGGAAGTTTGAAAGCAGGCTTGTCAATCTCTCGTGCGCTGGTCGACCGGCCGGAAGTCATTGTTGCGCTCGAACTGGGAGGAAACAATCCGCTTGTCGTTCATGACGTCAACAACATTGCAGCTGCGGTCTACACGACGATTCAATCGGCTTATGTCACGTCCGGACAGCGTTGCACGTGCGCCCGTCGGCTGATCGTCCCAGACGGGAATGACGAATTCCTGGACCGACTGCACGAAACGATTCCTCGACTCTTAGTCGGTCCACCGGAGAGTGAACCTCAGCCGTTCATGGGACCGCTGATCCACTCAGAGGCAGTCGATTCTGTTCTAGCTGAACAAAATCGACTTATCGCATCCGGCGGAGTCTCGCTTTCCAAATCGGAACGTTTACCGCTTGGTGACGCCTTCATCTCCCCGGGATTGATTGATGTCACTCTAGTCCCTGATCGAAAAGATGAAGAAGTCTTCGGACCGCTGCTGCAACTGGTTCGCGTGCCAGATTTTGAAGCCGCGATTGTAGAGGCGAACCATACAAAGTACGGCCTGGTCGCGGGATTACTTTGTGAAGATCGGGAATTGTACGAACAATTTTCTCGTGCAGTGGATGCCGGATTGATCAACTGGAATTCTCAGACAACCGGCGCCAGTGGTCGTCTGCCGTTCGGCGGAACCGGTCGTAGCGGCAACCATCGGCCGGCGGGTTACTTCATGATCGACTCCTGCAATGTTCCGGTCGCTTCATTGGAGCGAGAATCTCTTGAGCTTCCTGAAACGTTACTGCCCGGAGTGTCGTTATCGTGAAGTCCTACGAAGTCAACTTCGATGGTCTGGTCGGTCCCACGCATCATTTCGGGGGACTCTCACCTGGCAATATCGCGTCGCAAGAGCATCGGCTGCACACGTCCTATCCGCGGCAGGCTGCCCTCGAAGGTTTAAAGAAAATGAAACAGCTGGTTGACCTGGGAATTCCGCAGGCCGTGCTTCCACCCCATGCACGTCCCGATATTTCTTTTTTGCGGGAGCACGCCTTCACAGGGACCGACGCGAAGGTCATTGAGCAAGCGTTAAAAACTCGTGCCGATCTTTTATCTATCGCTTACAGTGCTTCAGCAATGTGGGCTGCCAATACCGCCACAGTTTCCCCAAGCGCAGATACCAGAGACCGACGCGTTCAGATCACGCCGGCGAATTTAATCTCTACGACTCATCGGCAACTGGAGTCCGCTTTCACAACGAAACTGTTGCGGACGATCTTTGCCGATCCAACTCATTTTTGCGTTCACAACCCGTTGCCGAATGATTCGAAATTTGCAGACGAAGGAGCTGCCAATCATTCCCGTTTTTGCCATTCACACAATGCTCCAGGCTTGGAGATGTTTGTCTACGGTCGCAACGGATCCGAATTGTTACCGCAAAAGTTTCCTGCCCGCCAGACGCGCGCATCCGGCGAGCGAATCGCGAGCCAGCACGGTCTGCTGCATGATCGCACTCTGTTTGTCCAACAAAACCCGGCTGCTATCGATGCCGGCGTGTTTCACAACGATGTCATTGCCGTCGCCAACGAACACGTGCTGTTGTGTCACGAGCACGCTTACTTCAATCAATCTCAAATCATGAAGCAACTCTCCGAAAAATTCTCGGAGTTACACCTCATCGAAGTCGCTGCGACAGATCTTTCAATCGAGGACGCCGTGCAGACATATCTCTTCAACAGCCAGCTTGTCACGCTTCCTCAGGGAACCATGATGCTGCTCTGCCCAATCGAATGTGCCGAGCACGAACAAGTGCGGCTTGTACTTGATCGAATCCTCAGTGATGGTGGCCCGATTACCGAAGTGAAATACGTTGATGTCCGTCAAAGCATGCAGAATGGCGGAGGTCCGGCCTGCCTACGACTGCGGGTCGTGCTTACGGAGGACGAACTGGAAGCCATCCATCAACCGGTGATACTGACAGGCGATCTCTTTGAGCGGCTCACCGGTTGGATCAAAAAACATTATCGTGAAGAATTAACGATCGAATCGCTTGGCGATCCTCAGTTGTTAGCGGAGGGACATGAGGCCCTGAACGAAGTGTCACAGATCCTCGAATTGGGACCAATCTACCCGTTCCAGAATTGAAGTCGATGTGCTATGTCTTCCGGCGATCTGTACTCTCGAAGATTTTGTCCGCACTTTGAGTGATGAACCCCGGGAACGTTTTGCCGTCTGGCAGTTGATAGCGGCGAGCAAATTCGTAATAGCAACTTGGAATACGATGGAGTCCATCCGCGAACGGTACGTCGATCTCAGCTGCAAGCGTCGATGACTGCTCCAGATATTCCTCTGGCGAACCTTTGATTTCGCCTCCCGCGGAGTTGAGCTCGAAACCGTTTGATTTGAGAAACTCGTTCAAATCTTCCAACTTGTCGATTGTACTCAGCTTATTCACCAACACTGTAAAATGATTCGCACAAAATCCGAATGCGGACAGCCAGCCTGCATACTCACTTTCTTGCACCAGTTGTTCGTACGTCGTGTAATCAATATCCCAAGGCCGTCCCATTGCACAGAAATCATCCCGTTCATAGGTCTCTGGTAAGATTTGATCAATGAACCCAGTGACTTTTTCTTGCAGCCTCTCCGACATATCTCTCAGTTTAAGCTGACTGATAAAAATTTTCGGACGCTGCGGATCAGAGTGTTCGAAGTGCCGGGCGACCAGATGTTTGTTGGGGAACTCGTATTCCCCCTGTGGAAGATATCCTGCGTTGAGAAACGGACGAGCCAGAAAGTCGATATCGACTCTTGGATCATCGAATGTGCGGAAGGCAATATGGTCGTTGAGGATGACTTCTCCAGATTCGGCCAACAGTTGATGAATCGCTTCAGCCTGCGGATTCATCCGACGAAATAAAGCCCAGAGGCGATCAAAAAGATTATCAATGTCTACCATCCACTCTGCTCCTGTACAGGATCATGCTGACTGTGGGACCATCACCCCCTCCCCACTTGTCTATTATCGACTCAACTTATCATT
>JAJDEL010000620.1 GCA_029259835.1 Planctomicrobium sp.
CTGATCATCGCCTCCAGACTCATTCTTGGAATCACTGGTTTTTTCAGTCGATTCCGAATCACTGCTCACCTGGGCATCGTCTTCGTCATCGAATTCAATATCGTCCACGAAACTAGTCTCCTGTACTGATTCAGGTGATTCAACGGGTTCAGGAATATCATCTGGCTGGACTCGATCAGCCTCGACTATTCCGGCACCGAATTCGAGGTCATCGTCCTCCTGAACGACCTTCTTCTTGACGGCTTTCTTGCGAGGCTTGCTCGTCTTGGAACTCGCCGACTTGGTCGCCGTTTTCTTCTTACGAGTGGTCTTACGTTTTGGCTTACTGGAAGATTCCGCCGACGATGAACTTTTGGGAGGCATGCAAATACCCAGATTTTGAAAAGAGAGAATGTACCGAGAAACTAGCGGGAACGAACAAAACGTCCGCCGTAAAACAATTTTTGATTCTGAAGTTCGACTTTTTGAAAGACCTCAAACAAAACACTTCAAGAAGGATTTGGATGAATTCATTCAGACATGAAAGTCAACGGGCATCTTGCCCACACTTTAATAGATGAGGATTCCACAACTCAGTGAGAGAACATTTGTAAGCGAAAAACATGACTTGGCAACAGACTGCCCGCCTTAGTTGCCGCGTTGATTCTTACAGTTGATTTTACCGTTTATTTTATCCGTTGTTCAATTGATTAGTTCGACTGAACTGAGCCGCCCCAACGCCAACTGACAGCCAACAATGCTCACACTTCGAGAACATTACTAATGGTTGTCAACGACGATAACGACCCCGAATTGACAGAAAATTTCCCCGTCACCGCTCATCAAGAGCCGCAACTTAAAAATCCCCTCCGAAAGCAAATCGTCCGAACTCACGCACGGAAAGGCAAAGGATTCCAAAGTCAATGACAGCCACGTTTTCCGTGCAATTCAACTGGAAAATTGAGGGCAACAGTTTCAATGAACTGAATGTTTTCCAGAAGAGAGAAGAGAATATTTCGATCACGTAAGTGACCATTCCCTTCCAGGAACAAAAACGTCTTGCTGAGTTTCGCTCTTTTCAGCAGGAACAACCCTGCCAGAACTTTCAGCCATGTAACGCCACTGAAGCAATGACTCTGAGATCTAATGTTAGCTTAGAATAAAGTGATGTCAATTCACTCCTTCCGAGAAGTATCGGCAATCTACGGAAGATAAGTCAAGATCGATCCTTCAGTGCGACTGCTCACTTTTTCTCGTCTTCAGTGCCATTAGCCTCACTCGCCTCAGACTCTTCGGCAGAAACTTGTTGAATCTTTCCCTCTTCTTCTTTTGCAGCAGCTTCCAGTTTCGCTTGCCCAATTGCTTCTGGAGTCGTAAAAATCGTGCTTTTTTTGAACGAAGCAATAGGACCATGAGACCCCTTTCGCTCAGAATCCAGATAGGGAACATCCAGACTTGACCCTGCAAATTTGACATTCCCATCGTGAATGCTCCCTCGCTGAAACGGCCCTGCCCCTAAAACCCAGAGATCCTTGGCTGTTGAGCGACCAGTGAGCATCCCTGATTGCCAGACTCGCTCGCGGGTTTCGCGATCATACGCAAAAAAAGCGATTTTAGCCGCCGCAATTTGGTTCGACCTTTTCGCGAGTGCCAACTCGGGAATCCCAGGAACTGTAGGAGTTTGTGAAACTGCCGCAACAGCATTGACTGCATCGTTCAACACACTGGTGGAGGGGACTCCATAAATAACCTCGTGTGAATCGGCCCCAAGTGCCCCTATTCGACCTTCTACCACGAAATCAGCTGTTTCCTCTGTTTCCTGGAGCATTAGCCCAGCAGCGATCATCTGCTGGCGGAGCGAACTTGTTACATACTCAACGTTGACAAAGCCAACCCCTTTGTAGTTTTTCATGAACCGTGTATCGAAGAAGACTTTTTGATGCACCAGCGGTGTAAAATCGACTCTGGCAACAGCTCCATCCACAGCGTCAGACAGAAGCAACTGTTCAGTCGCGATCGTGTTTTTCGTCGTTCCACAACCAACGCAACAGACTGTCATCATGATCAACAAGCTTAATCTGTAGACCGCGCAAGTCATGCGACTGTATTGATTTGAGTGAAACATGGGAAGAAAACATGAAGGGCAAGGCTGCCAGAAAGGAGGAGGTGGGAGCAGGACTATAACAATGTTGCCAAAAGTCAACAAAGCCCATTTTCCAGACGGTTTTCGCCCTGCCACGTATTGTGTTTCGAAAAAGTCAAATTCTTTTTGACATCGGTCCTCCGCACTTCTTAGCGTCAGGGTCTGCATATTTCGCAAACTCTCTCACAAGACTAAGGATGATGCCATGATGGATGCGACTCGCACAACACGAAACAAACAACTTCCACGAACGGTTCTGCGGTTCGCTGCACTGGGTGTCTTAAGTGCCCTTTTGATCAGTAGTTTCGCCGATGCACAAGAACGCACTTTTGTTCCACCTTCTCCTGCGAAAGACTCGAATTCAGACAAACCTGCGGTCAACAAGCCACCACTTCCACCGGTCACAACGCAAGTGCTCAAGCCTGAAATCCCAGAAAACGCGGTCAGTCAACCACGCGTGGGAGCGAAACCTCTTTCTGGTGGCGATTGGAAAATGCAGATCACGCCACGGAAAAAAGTCGACCTCGACAGTTACGAAAAAATCTACAACGCGGTTCCATATCGTCGCTCGGAATACCTCGCAAACCCCAGCTATCGACACGACACCACGGTCGAAATTTTGTTTGGAGAGATGCGATCCACTGTCGTCCACCGGCAAGATACGCCGCAACGTGTCGTGAATCCACGCCCCAATGTCTACGAACCTCGCTTGTTCCGAGATATGGAATACTGGCGCTACCCAGGCAGATTCATTCAGTTGATCCCAGGATTCGGCCCTGTCGTCGCTCCCAGATTTTAGAGAGACTCAGAGAAATCGCTCATCGAGCTGAACTCTCGCACCGATCTGATGATCGCAAGAATCTCAAAAAGCAGGCCCACCGGCCTGCTTTTTGACGTTCATGGTCACCTGAAACACGAAAATCCACACCTCCGCGTTCACGATTCCGTGAAATACAAAGATGTGGAAATTGCACCGCAATAGGTGTATTGACTATAGGCTAGGGAGCCGCTTCAAGATCGGCATCAAGAACCTCACCGGTCGCCCGAAACTCTTCCAGAGCTTGACGTTGGTTAGAGAGTTGTTGTTCTGGACCAGCAGGGTAAAACTGGACATCGTCCCGCAGGTAGAACGCTGAAGGCAATGTCTGACCACCCATCTGAGTCTGACATCCACTGAGACCACCAGAGACCAACATTCCGACTAAAACCAAGGCATGTGGTTTGGAGAAAAGCTGTTTGAAGTTCATACCGATCTCGTTCGCTGGTTGAGTGATTGACTCTATCTCTGTTATCACTTCAGGAGAAGTGAACCATTTGAATCCATGAGAAGGGTCAAATGACCGATCTCTATACTTCATCTATCGACCAGCAAAATCGATCTCATCAGAAAAACCGGAAGAATCCGCACATTTTGACATCGATATTTCGTTCATTCTCTCCGGCAATTACTGCCGAATGACTCAGCCATCTCTGTCACTTCGACGCACCATTGATCGATTTGTCCTGAAATTTTCGCCTCTTGCCTGAAAGAACCACAGTGCAAATTCGTTAGCTGACCACTTCGTGTGCAACGCGACCGGCGACGTCAGTCAGGCGAAAACCCCGGCCCTGATACTTGAATGTCAGCTTTTCGTGATCAAGCCCGAGAAGATGCAGTAGTGTCGCATGGAAATCATTCACGTGCATCGGGTTCTCAGCGACATGGAAGCCAATTTCGTCGGTTTTCCCATAGGTCATCCCAGCCTTTGCACCGCCGCCTGCCATCCAGACCGTGTACGCATCTTTGTGATGGTCTCGTCCGACGTTATCAGGGATTCCGGCGTTGCTTTTGCCTTGCAGCATCGGAGTGCGACCAAATTCGGCGCCCCAGACAATAAGCGTTTCATCCAGCAAACCACGCTGCTTGAGATCAGAAATCAGCGCCGCAATCGGTTGGTCTACCTGCTTGCACTTCTTCTCCATATTCGAAAACACGCTGCCGTGGTGATCCCAACCTTGATCATAGAGCTGCACAAATCGAACACCCCGTTCAACAAGCCGACGTGCCAGTAAACAGTTGTTCGCAAAGCTTGTCTTCCCAGGTTCTGTCCCATACATCTCGTGTGTCTGTTTTGACTCAGACCCAATATCCATCAGCTCCGGAACGGACGTCTGCATCCGGAACGCCATTTCGTACTGGCTGATCCGCGTCGCAATTTCAGGGTCTCCGACATCTGCCAGTTGAACCTGATTCAGTTGGTTGATCTTGTCGATAATTCGCTTCCGATCCGCGGCTTGAATGCCTGAAGGATTCGACAAGAACAAAACCGGATCACCAGCAGTGCGAAACTCGATTCCTTGGTATTCACTCGGCAGAAAACCACTTCCCCACAGGCTATTCCCCCCGCCTGCGACGTTTCCGGTAATCAAAACGACAAACCCAGGCAGATTTGCGTTCTCCGAACCCAGTCCGTAATTCACCCACGAACCAAACGAAGGGCGACCGAAACGGGGAAACCCCGTCTGAAAGAAAAGTTGGGCAGGTGCGTGATTAAAGTGCTCGGTGTGAAGCGATTTGATCATGCAAAGCTCGTCCGCGACCGACGACAGGTGCGGCATCAATTCGGAAATCTCAGTTCCCGATTCACCTTGCTTTTCAAAACGAAATTTCGTTCCCAGCAGCTTGGGTTGTTCTCGAATGAAGGCCAGTCGCAGCCCTTTCCACAAATCATCCGGCACCAACTCGCCAGTCAAACGTTGGAGTTCGGGTTTGTAATCGTAAAGGTCGAGATGAGACGGTGCACCGACCATGTGCAGGAAGATCACATTCTTCGCTTTTGCCGGAACGGAATTCGCTTTAGGGCTCGCGAACAATTCTTCATTCATCAACGAAGCAAGCGCAACCGACCCCATACCAGTTCCAGCACGCTGAAAGAGTTCACGCCGCGAAAGCGTTCTCTGCCGTTCGGCAAGTAGTTGATTAAACATCTTCATCGGATTCCTCGTCGCAGTCGCACTGGCAAAACACTTCCACGATTGTACCGACATTCGTAGCGCAATAAATAGAATCGCTCAAAATCAATTATGTAGACGACTTTATTGTCGGTCACCCAGCTTACTACACTCCTGCTTGTTGAATTCACGTCTCGATTTGATTGAAGTGGTAAATCCAAGTTCTCGCCCACCATGTCTGCTGCCATTGAAATTTCTGTTATTCATCGATTTCGGGTGATGTGGTTCATCTTGCGGACCTGCATCAGCGAGCGGCTGATGTACCGGGCAGACTTCGCGATGGGAACGCTGTTTCGGTTTCTTCCCATCGTGACGCAGATTTTTCTCTGGGGAGCAATTTTCGCCGTCGGAACCGACCGCGAGCAAACAACGATTGCCGGTTACACCTACCAGCAAATGATCGCATACTACCTTCTCGCAATGCTCGGGCGAGCCTTCTCAAGCATGCCTGGTTTAGCGACCGGCATCGCCCGACAAGTGCGAGACGGCTCGATCAAAAAGTTTCTCACGCAGCCGATTGATATGCTCGCGTATCTCTTCTGGCATCGCCTGGCCCACAAATTGGTTTACTACGTTGTTGCTGGTGGTCCATTTGCATTCGTCTTCTGGCTCTGCCGCAGCTACCTGCCTGAGTGGCCTGGTGGACTCGTTTTCGCAGCCTTTCTCGCTTCGCTAGTGATGGCATTCCTGATGGGCTTCCTTATCGAATCTCTGTTGGGGCTGATTTCATTCTGGTTTCTGGAAGTCAGCTCGCTGATGTTCATCTACATGATGCTCAACTATTTTCTGTCCGGTCATATGATCCCCCTCGATTTTCTTCCGCAGCAAATTCTCGATGTCATTGAATACTTCCCCTTCAAGTACCTCGCCTACGTCCCCCCTGCGATTCTTCTGGGACGCTACACACAGCCTGAGTTAATCGAATTATTACTTATCGAAGCCCTTTGGATCGTCGCCCTCCTCACCGCCAACCGCCTTGCCTTCCGCTACGGCGTGAGAAGATACAGCGCGTTTGGTGGGTAGAATGCGGAACCGGGTGCAATCTGCGTCTCTTTGAGAAATCTGCTGTCCCATTGCTTTGTCCGTTGAGTCTGCTCGAAAATTGAGCTTCGCCTCTCTAGTGTGAAATCTTCCATGACTTGAACGCGCCTGATTGAATACGTAGACTCCTAGTCGAGTATCCACATTCCATGGAGCCTCTTCTGCACTCGATCAGAATAGACTTCAATTTAACCAAGGGCACATCTCATGAGGGTATCTTACGCAATTGCATTCTGCACAACACTTGGGCTTCTTGGTTGCGGTAGTGCAAAGCAAGAGGAGAGTTCTGCTGACAGCAACATTTCACGCCCCAGTGAGAAAGAACCCAAGAGTGGTGACAGTGGCGAACGCGACAGTGGCGAACGCGACAGTGGCGAACGCGACAGTGACGAAAGCGACAGTGACGAAAGCGACAGTGACGAATTCGTTACTGTGAAAATTCACTATGCCACAAATAGAGAAAGAGATTATCGTGCAAAAAAACCAGCTAAATTCTATGGAGAGGGGATTTCCAAAAAAATTCGATATGGTGTTGCCTCAGTGAGCATACCGTTCGACCATGTGAAAGGAGAAATCGAAAGACCATGGTTATTCAAGGAAAATCCGCGAGACCACATCGTGCTGTTGGCAGCACATGAGCAGCAGGGTGAAAAATTTTTCAAGGACATTGAGCAAGTCGTAGCGAAATCAAGTAAGCGTTCTGTTCTCATTTTTGTCCATGGCTACAACGTCACTTTCGAAGAAGCTGCACATCGAACAGCACAACTCGCGTATGACTTGGGATTTCAAGGGACTGCAGCGTTCTTTAGCTGGCCTTCAAATGGAGGCGAACTTCAGTACCTTTCAGATCTTGACGATATTGATCAATCCTGGAGGCATGTCAGGGATTTTTTTGTTGACGTTGCAGAAAGATCAGACGCTGAGGAAATTCATGTGATTGCACACAGCATGGGGAGCCGCGCGGTTGCATATGCATTTGAATCAATGTTCTCGAGTATCGATGAGGCCCACCGTTCCAAATTTAAAGAATTGATTCTCGCTGCCCCTGAAATCAGCGCAGGTGTGTTCGAACAAATTGCGCCAATAATTACTGGCGACAAAATGAGAGTGACAATTTATGGATCAAAGGCTGATTTACCCCTACAGGTCTCTAAATTTGGATCTGGGAACCGACGGCTTGGACAAGTTAAAAAGGGCATTCCGGTCCTAATAAAAGGAATCGATTCGATTGATGCGACAGCTGTAGTAAAATCTTGGGAAAGTCATAGCTATGCGTTCGAGGAAGAAGATCTTATCAGCGACTTGAAGACCGTACTCCTAGGCCGCTCACCAACTGACCCAATTCGCAACCACTTAAAAGAACACACAGAGGGTATGGGTACTTTTTATCTCTTTCGCTAGCAATGAAAGAGATTAGGAAATTTCAATGGACAGCTAAACGCAAACCACGTTTGTGAAAATGTGGCGATCAGTTCGCCCAACCAATCATGTCTCCGTGGAAGCGGTCATAGAACAGCCAGCCGATTTTTTCACTCAGACGCGAGAGGTACTCTTTCCGAAATTCTCCGAGCGAGAGTTCAGACGAAGAACGGGGGACTTGTGTTGGAAATGAGAAATCGATTTCTTTTGTAAAAATACGATCTGCGTAGCCTTCTTCATCGATTTTGATGACATGCACATAGGCTTCGGTTCGCCCGCGATAGAGAGTTGTGCTGGCCCCTTCGTACAACGAGAAATCCGCCAGTTCAATTTCAATCACGTAATCCGTATTGAAGGCTTTCCCGATCTCTTCCGCTTTCTCCCAGTCAGGATGTTCGTCGACCCAGGCTTTTACGTAATCCGGGTGAATCATTTCGATGTAGTTCTGTCCTAAACGATGGGCAACATGCGTGGCAACTTGTTCGTCGAGTTGAGGAAATTTCCACTTCAATTCCGTGGGAGTGAAACAGACGACAGCGACAGTCACTTCCGGAACACTCATCGATTCGCCGGTTTCGGCGTCGAAATCGGGTTCAATCGATGGCGGACCATGCAACAAATAGCTGATGATCACGAATTGCTGACAGCCGGATATCGACACGCAGAGGATGATCGCAGTCATCAGCAATCGAATCCGAGAGAACAGACTGGCTCCCGGAACGGAATTACAATATGGAGTTGAAATCTTCATCTGAGCTTTTCAGAAAAGGAGGCAGGATGAATGGAAGGCGTGTTCTCTTTGAATTATTGAGCAAACAGACTACTCGACTGCACGCTGTAAAATGTATTTCCCAGGTTGTCCGCAATTCGGTCTATGAACCGGCGAATGAAAACAGTCTTGGGCATTTGGTCGACGGCAACAGGGTGGGCACTTGGATGCGTTGTCTTGAATTGCTGGTCATAAACTTGAACGGAGTGTCGTCCTGAGTCTCCACCGCGAACTTCATGACCAACAATTGAGCCAGAAGCCCTGCCTCGGTACAGGTTGGGGCTGTTGTCTTCTCGGTAGGTGAAACTTTCGAACTGAATGTGGAAAATGTAATCGACATCATCGAGTTGAGTCGCAAGCAAATTTGGATCGAAGTGACCAGCGTAGTCGTCAAGGATGTCAGCGGCCGCATCGGGGTGCATGACTGCCAGACCATTCCGACGCAGGCGCCGGATCAATTCTTCTTGAACATCAGATGTCAATGTATCGTAGTCATCTGAGAGATACGCTGGTGCTGAGCAATGGATGAGAACTCGTTTTTGATCTTTGACAAGAGAAACGCCCGTTGAAAGTTCAAACCCGGATGGTTGCTTGGGGTCTCCCAGAATCACCTTCCCTGCCATCATGAGCGAATCAATACATCCGCATTGTGTGAGGACGGACAGGCACAATCCAAACATCAACATCCCACATACTACGGGGTTGGACCGATTCCGAATTTGTCGGGCCGTCTTCATTTCGTGATCCTTCACTTCACAAAAAGCATCATGCTTTGCGATGAACG
>JAJDEL010000063.1 GCA_029259835.1 Planctomicrobium sp.
TGGCGACATTCGGACTCTCCTGAAGTTCATTTCGTAGGACCGCAAGCTATGGCGAAATATTGGATTCAGCCAAGGCTTACGAAGAACCTAGAAGACAAGAGCGACACATGCTGGCTGGAATTTGCACCTTTCCCGCGATGGGCTTCATTCAGTCAACAAAAACAAACTATTAAGACACGTGTATCGACCTGTTGCCTTTCCGCAACGCACACGAACTTGGTCATTATGAGCCGCTTGGGCGCTAGCCCCGGATTAGATTCTGACTCGCTCTCAAATCCGAGGCGAGCACCCATTGGAATTTACTTTCGGAGCTTCTCGCCATGAGCCGAACGCGCTAGCGTCGGGCATTTGCGAGAAAACGATGTCCAAACAAGGCCCGTGGCTAGCAACAGCGGCTCACAAGACTTGGCTCCAAGCTCAATGTTGACCGCATTGGGCGAGCACCCAAGCGGCTGATGCAACCTGCATCAAATCAAGAAGCGGCTACGAAGTGACTCCTTACCCTTCGCATATTGCGTGCATTGCCGCCAAGCCTTTTTTCGCAACCTCAAGTGGATCTTGCTGCCACAAATCTTCGCGGAAGAGTTCCAGTGAAATGAAACCGGAATAGCCGATTTGTTTGAGCATACCAACAAACCTCTCGAGTTCAATCACGCCATCCCCCGGCATCACACGGTCAGGATCGCTTTGCTCTTGCGGAGGAGGAGATGCCGGGGCATCATCAAAGTGACAAACAGCAATTTGCTCTGGGCGAAGTTTGGCAACATCATCATGCCCACCCCCACCACGAAAATCGTGGAAAGGATCAAGAACAATCGTCGCTTCCGAGTGCCCGGAGCCGTCCATGATTCGCAGCGCATCCGCAATGGAATTCACTTCCTGGGCAAACCCAAGATATTCCATCGCCGGCCGAACACCCATTTCGATTCCAATCTCTAAGAGCCGTCCGTAACGCTCGGCCGCAAAATCTAAATCGACCCCACTGTGTGGCGGTCCCGCGACTGCAAACTTGGCTCCAACGACCACGGCGTGTTCCATTCGCCGTCGGCAATCTGCCATCCCTGCAACATCAGCCGACTCGTCTGATTCGCACCAACCCTTCAGCATCACAGTTGTCGGAACTTCCAAACCGTGGTCGTCGACCGCCCTGCGAATCTCTTCGACCGCTCTCCCCTGCTCAATATGTAGATCAATATCCGCATGCCACAGTTCGATTCCAGCATATCCAGCCTCGGCAGCGACACGGATTTTCTCCAGAATCGGCGTCGGCTTAATCGTGCTGGAATTAAGTGAGTATCGAAAGTTCGCCATCGTTTTTCCGTTGATTGAAACCGAACATGAAATGAATACACCACGATGAAACCAGTCGCAGCTTCACCATCCACAATACGCCAGCATAACGAGAGCGCAAACCAGTCTCAATTCTGTCCATTGACAGTCTCCCTCTTTAATAGTTTGAAACGCAAAGACGCAGAGCAGCAATGAAATGAGACGGAGTGATTGTGGCCCTTCCCTCACTTTTATCACCAATCTTTACTTCCCAACTTTCGTTCCTTTCGTCTTTTTCGTGGTCATTTTTTCATCTACGAAATTCCTCAAGCATGAAAGAAGCGAAAAAGACTAACGAGTTCTGAGTTTGTATTCTCTCTTCAATGAAGAACCAAAGAGGAGGTGCATCATGTCAAATTTATTGAGTCAAGGACTGGACAATCGTCAGAATTCGAGACAGAATGGAAAAAGTGTCCCGCCCATTTTCTACCTCACCTCAAGAAAGGTCCCCAATGATTCAAAAATCTCTCCTCGCACTGATCGTGTGTTCCTCGTTCGCAGCGACAGCATTGCTCGCCGACGAAATCAAAGTTGATAACGTCCATCTTTGCTGCGGAAAGTGCGTCACCGGAGCCCAAAAGTCTCTCGATGGTGTCGAAGGCATTTCCAAAGTTCGAGTCAACAAAGATGAAAAAACTGTCGTCTTCGAAGCGACAGACAACAAGACAGCCAAGAAGGGTTTGAGATTTCTGGCGAAGGCTGGGTTCTACGGAAAGTCATCTGTCGGCGAACTTAAATTCAAAGTTGACAAAACTGCGAAGCAAGATGCCGTCGCCTTAACGAAGATGCATCTTTGTTGCGGTGGATGTATTCGCGCTGCCGAAGCTGCTGTGAAATCAGTCGATGGTGTCAAAGATGCAACCGTAGACGCCAAGGCCGGAAAAATTGACCTCTCCGGTTCGAGCATCAGCCTGATCGCCGTTTTGGATGCCCTCCACAAAGCAGGCTTCCACGGAACCGTCAAGTAAGACTGTTCAAGAACACCTCGAAAACGCTCTCTGCGTTCCACGAGAAATCTGGTATGGTTGCAAAACCGCATTTGGTCAATCCAAGTGCGGTTTTACCTTTCTGAACGGAACTGCGGCGACGATGTCTGGAACTTACCGCGTTGAACTCGATATTTTCACAGGTCCGCTAGACCTGTTGTTGTATCTTGTGCGCCGCAACGAGGT
>JAJDEL010000621.1 GCA_029259835.1 Planctomicrobium sp.
CAGACCGCAACCAGATTCGCTGGTTCTCCACCCCATCCACCATGGTTATAGAGACCAAGCTTGCAGCCGAGCGTTTTCGTTTTTGTGATCAATGGTAATAAATGCTGGGCAGCGGCTTTGATTTTCTCAGCCTGTGTTGGAGAGTCTGAGTTAGGAATCATGAGCCAAATTTGCGGGTGGATATCATATTTCTTGATGAGCGGTTCGAGACTGTCGTGCCAACTCCAGAAGGCGAAAAATTCGAGATCACGTTTTTGATATTGTTGAATCTCATCTTCAAATTGCGGGATGTGTTCCGCTCGCCAATCGTAAGCAATTCGCGTCAGTCCCAGATCGGAAACCATCTGCGCTCGTGCTTCTGGTCCACGTTTCTTCGCGTCGAATGGAACGATACACCAGGCAACAAGCTTGTTCTGAGCGAAGTTATCCGGGACGGACTTCTGCTCAGCAGCTGTACATTGCTTCGAAACCCCAATGGGAAAAGCTGTTGCAACAATAATCATCAACAAGAGAAAAATACGGGGAGTGGGCATCAAAAGCCTCCAGGAAATTGCGAAGTGATCAAATCATGTCTGTGAATCGTAACAGAGTCGAATGTACGGGTCATCCGCCTCGGAAATATCATCTCGCAGAGATTTCTCTTCACTCTTACAATATCCTTACAAATCTTTGACGACTTGCTGACCACTCACTTGACGATTTTGCATCTAATGTGCGTACTGAAAATTTGTTCTCAAACAGGAATTGAGCCATGATGATGAATATGAAATCGTTGATGACCGCAGGAGTCGCAGCAGTTCTGCTGCATGTTGGAACTGTCCAAGCGGAACAAGTCACACTCGATGTCTCGCCTGCCTACAAGGTTCTGAAGTCAGGGAAGAAACAGACGACGTGGCTGCGAGTCGGTGTGACTGGCTTTGAAATGAAGACTGACAAAGAGCGGGCGCCGGTGAATATCGCCATTGTGCTCGACAAGTCCGGTTCCATGAGCGGCGAGAAAATCGCCAAGGCGAGACAAGCGGCAATGGGCGCGATTGACCGGTTGGGACCGAACGACATCGTCACCGTGGTCACTTACGACACGACCGTGAATGTGTTGGTTCCAGCAACAAAACTGACCGACAAAGAGTACGTCAAAAAAGCGATTGCTGGTGTCAGTTCCGGCGGAGGAACAGCGTTATTTGCTGGCGTCAGTAAAGGAGCTGCCGAGATTCGCAAGTTTCTCGATAAAGAACGTGTGAATCGAATCATTCTGCTTTCAGATGGTTTAGCAAACGAAGGTCCGAGTACTCCGAGCGAACTGGGATCATTGGGGGCATCGCTCAAGAAGGAAGGGATCTCCGTATCGACACTCGGTCTGGGACTCAATTACAACGAAGACCTCATGGCGAAGCTTGCTGGACGTAGTGGCGGGAATCATCAGTTTATTGAGAGAGCAACGGAATTGGCCGACATCTTCAATCGTGAATTTGACGAAGTGACTTCGATTGTCGCTCAGGAAGTGAAAGTCAAAATCACTGTTCCAGAAGGAATTCGTCCGGTGCGTGTGTTGGGGAATGAAGCGGAGATTTCCGGACAGAGTATCCAACTCGCTTTCAACCAATTGTACAGCAAGCAGAATCGACACGTTGTTCTGGAAGTTGAAGTTCCTGAAACCGAAAATGGTCAAAAAATGCAGCTTGCGAAAGTTTCTGCGAATTACCGAAACATGCAAAGTGGCGAAACAGACAAGTTGAGCGGAGCGACTTCGGTCAAGTTCAGCAGCGACGATAAGCAGGTCGAAGCGTCGCTCACTCAAACTGTGATGGAAGACGTTGTCGCGTTCGTTGCGAATGAGCAAAACCGATTAGCAACGGACTACCTCGATGCCGGAGACATCATGAAATGTGCCAGCACTCTTGAAATCAATAGTGCATTTCTGAAAGAAAACGCCGACAAGTACAACAGCGTCAAGCTGCGTGGAATTCTACTTGGTAACGGATATCAGTTAGACGCGGTCAAAAACAGAGACCTCAACCGCGCACGCAAAGACATGAGATTTTTCCAAAACACCATTACTGACAATGCTCCTGCAGACGCTGATTTTTCAAAACTTTCTAAACAGAAAGTGCAGACACCATCACAACAACCTGCGCAACAGCAGAAGAAGCAAATCCCGTAAAGATAGAAGAGTCTGTTGCTTAAACTGGGATGGAAATAAGACCGACCGCCACTTGTGGTGGTCGGTCTTTCTTTGTGCAGACGAACTTTCAGAAGAATCGCGAATGAACGCAAATAGTCGCGAATGTGAAGTGGAGAAAAAAGAGCCACAGATAAGCACAGATTGACACGGATGAAAGGCGAAGACGGTAACGATTTTCCCGTTCTCTTTTATCTGTGTTCATCTGTGTCAATCCGTGGCTGATTTCCTCTTCTTTGTCTATTTGAAACGACCAGACCTTGATACATTAATCCTGTGAATCGATATCCAAAACTACTTCTGATCCTGCTCGTGGCCCTACCGCTCACCTTACTGGGGTGGGGAGGTGTCCGCCTGGCGTCTCATGAGAAAGAACGTGTCAAAGCAAACATTCAACAGTTGCTCACAGGCCAGTTGAAAGAGATTGATCGATCGATTGCAGATCAGCTGGAAACGCTCGCCATCGACATGCAACAAGTGACTTCAATTAACAGCTATAACCTCGAAGAATTGCGTGACGTTGTCCGAAACGACCCAAGAATTTTTCAGTTGTTTGTGATCAATCCGGACGATGTTCTGCTTTATCCATCCCCGATTGGTCCGCTAACGGAAGTTGAACGGGACTTTATTTTGAAAACCTCCGATCTCGTTAATGATCGGCAGCTTCAACTTTCTGAGAAAGGAGCTTCAACCGACGGAAAAAAACAAAACATCTCTGCACCACGTGGAACCGGAAAAGTGAAGTCTGTAGTTCTAGCGAGGCAGACTGGAGCCTGGTTCGTTTGGAACTGGGGGCCGGGAATCAATTTGATCTACTGGCAGCGACGTGAAAATGGTCACATCGTTGGCGTGGTTGTCGAACGTTCGCGATGGATTGCAGATATCATCGCTGAACTACCCGATACTCAAGACGTTTCACAGGACTCCGAATCGGTGCCGTCACGGGTTCAGATTGTCGAGTCCGGAACAACAGTGATCTACAAATGGGGACCGTATGATCCGGATTCGGAAGATGCGCCCACGGTGGAACTTCGCCTTTCTTCACCCCTTTCCGCCTGGCAACTGCAAACGTTTGTTCCATTGCATTTAATGACTGCCGGGCGAAGTGGAACGTTCAATCTGATTGCCGGATTGGTCATTAGCGGTATTGCACTGATTGGTTTGGCATATGCGATTGATTTGCAATTTGGAAGAGAACTGCGTGAGGCATCGCGGCGGGTCAGCTTCGTGAACCAGGTGTCTCATGAATTAAGAACCCCGCTGACAAACATTCGAATGTATGCCGAACTCCTCGACCGTGATCTCGACACGCTCGAACCAAACAGCGAGCAACCACGTAAACGGCTCGGTGTGATTCTCTCAGAAAGCCAGCGGCTGACTCGACTCATCAGTAACGTATTGGCCTTTGCTCGCCAAGAAAAACAAACCCTCCGGGTTTGTCGTAAGCAGGTCGTGGTTGATGAAATCGTTCGCAACGTCCTCGATAGTTTTCGTCCATCTCTGGACCAAAAAGAGATCGAAGTCGAACTCAATTTGAACGCGGCTCAGTCAGTGATGATTGATCCCGATATCCTCGAACAAATTCTTGGAAACCTCATCAGCAATGTCGAGAAATACGCTGTCGATGGAAGATGGATGAAGATTCAGACTTCACAGTCCGAACAGAAGGTAAGGCTTGTCGTCGCAGACCATGGTCCTGGAATTGAATCTTCTAACCATGGAAAAGTATTCGAACCGTTCTGGCGAGCTTCCGACGAACTGAGTCAGTCCGCGGGGACAGGAATCGGTTTGACGATTGTGCAATACCTTGCACATTTGCATGGCGGAGAGGTTCACGTGCAATCGACTGATGAAGGAGTTCAATTCGAAGTTAACATCGGGATATCATCAGAGGCGGAGGACAAACTGTGAAAATTCTGATTGCCGAAGACGATTTCCACACACGCGATGGTCTTGCTGAAGTGATGCGTGAAGAAGGTTACGAAGTCCTCACGGCCAGTTGCGGTCGCACGGCGCTGCGGCTCTTTGAGTCGCACAACCCCGATTGCGTTTGTCTCGATATCATGATGCCTGAGCAAAGTGGGTTTGAAGTCTGTCGCAAAATTCGGGAACGGTCTCCGAACATTCCGATTCTTTTCATCAGCGCGAAGTCAGAAGAGGTCGACCGGCTGGTCGGCTTTGAACTCGGAGCCGACGACTTTATCTCAAAACCTTTCAGCGTCCGCGAAGTAATCGCCCGCATCCGTGCTGTCACTCGCCGCACAATGGGTAAACAACCTTCGCCGCCGAAACCATTTCAAATGGGAGACCTCGAAGTTCTGCCAGCACAACTCCGAGCGAAGCGGGGAGAACAGGTCATCGAACTCAGCCTCCGCGACGTCAAAATCTTGGAACTACTCCACTCTCGCTTAGGTCAAGTCGTTGACCGACAAACGCTGTTCAAGAAAGCCTGGGGAGAGAAATACCTCCCGAACAGTCGCACGCTGGATCAGCACATCTCTCAACTCAGAAAGCGAGTCGAACTTGATGCCAAAGATCCAAAGCTCGTTCAAACAGTCCATGGCGTCGGTTATCGATTCGATGCTCAGTGAATGTGGCAACAAAACGGTGCTGCGATTGCTCACCTTGAAAGTTGCCCTTCGACAATTTCAACTGTTCGCGCGACCATGGCCTCGGGGCTGTAATTCGCTCGGACTTGTTCCCAGCCGCGTTTGCTAAATTTGTCTCGATGCGTAGTGTCGGACATTTCGAGCAAGCCTTCGGCGAGTGCCAATGGATCTTTAGCTGGCACTTGAATTCCGCCGCCAGTTGCATCGAGAATTTCCGGGAAGGCGCCGTGACTCGGTTGTACGATCGGGATTCCGTTCGCGAGAGCTTCGAGAACGTACAGCCCTTTCGGTTCGAGGAATTCCGTTGGGACTGAAAAAACATCGAGGGAGTTCAGAAACGTCACTTTCTCTTGCAACGTTGCAGGACTGCCGATGTATTCGATACCTGACTGATGCTCTCCGGCAGACTTCAAAACATCGGATAAATACTTACGGTGCGAACGATCCAGATAGCCTCCGACTTTCAACCTGGCACCGGGAATTTTTGCACGAAGTTCGACAAAAGCGTCGACTAAATTGTGCAACCCTTTCTCGTGAGCGATCCTCGCGAAATAACCGACCGTGTAAGGCCCTACACTTCTCGCTTCCGGCAGACCGCTATGACCGGTGAAATCGATTCCCAACGGTAACACCGAGAAGTTTTCAACAGGCAGGCTCAGATAATTCGCCATGTGATCCCGGTAGAACTGACTGTGCGTCAGGAAACCATCGAAATCCTGCGCTCTTTCAGAAATGAGACCAATCGCCGTCTGGCGATACTGATCGTTCAAACCGTCCAGAAAGACATCGTCTCCCTGTAGCATACACAAGATCGGTCCGGAATAGCGTTGCTTCAATTCTCGAACTGCACCTGACAGCAGCGCGTTGCTGAAGATCACAACGTCTGGCTTTAGATCATCGCTGATGTATTTGTCCAACTCTTCAATCGCAGCTCGATGCGGACCCTCTTCGCCTCGAATCATGGAAATCGTTAGTTCTCCCAGTTCGCTGGCATCGTTACTGACGGACCATTTCGTCGCCATGCGAATCAACGATGGTCGATCCAGAATGTGCGTGAGCAACCGAGGCATCCTGCCCCACCAGCGAAATTTATCGTTGAGAAAGACATTGATCCCGCCAAAAAAGACACGGTCGAGGCTCTCGTTGTGGTCATCAACACGAATCGGCGTGTAAGTCGGAATCAACGAGACTTCGTGCCCAGCCTGCATCAGCGCACGTGCCCAAGTGTTGTCGTGCATGCACGACCCGCAAAACATTCCGGCTCCACCAGCGGTGACAATAACAATGTGCATGAAAAGTTCGTTGAGGGTTGAGAGTGAAAGACTTAGAGTATATCTCCGCAGCATGACTTTAGCAGCGCACTTCAATTCTGCCGCACAATACATCTTCTCTACTCAAGAAATTACTTCAATGAATCACATAGTTGTCACCGGAGGTTGCGGTTTTATCGGCTCGAACTTTATTCGACTGATGCTCGAAACGTATTCGGAACTCTCCATTACGAACATCGACAAACTCACTTACGCTGGTAATTTGGCGAACCTTACGGACCTTGAGGAGAGCGAACGCTATCAGTTTCAAAAAGGGGATATTTGCGACCGACCGTTTGTTGATTCTGTTGTTGGAAAAGGAAACATCGACGCCGTTGTCCATTTCGCGGCAGAGAGCCATGTTGACCGTAGCATTCTCGATTCGACTCCGTTTGTGACCACGAACGTCAACGGAACGCTGACTCTGCTGGACAGCTGCCGTAGTCATGAAATTTCGCGATATGTTCAAGTCTCGACCGATGAAGTGTACGGCTCTCTGGGAGACGAAGGCTTCTTCACTGAAGAGACTCCGCTGGCTCCGAACAGTCCCTACTCTGCATCAAAAGCGGCGGCGGATATGCTGGTGAGATCTTACGTTCACACGTTCGACTTCCCGGCGGTCATTACGCGCTGTTCAAACAACTACGGACCGTTTCAATTTCCGGAGAAACTACTGCCGCTCTTTATTTCCAATGCTCGAAACGATCAGTCATTACCTGTCTATGGAACCGGTGAAAACGTCCGCGACTGGATTCACGTCCTTGACCATTGCCGAGGTGTTGATGCCGCTTTAAGAAACGGAAAAGTTGGCGATGTTTACAACTTTGGCGGTCGTACAGAAATGACGAACATCGCCCTCACGAAGCTGCTGCTCAAACTTCTCGGCAAGCCGGACTCACTGATTCAATACGTCACCGACCGACCAGGTCACGATCAACGCTACGCAATCGATTGCGCCAAAGCAGAAACCGAACTCAACTGGTCACCGCAAGTTTCCTTCGAGCAAGGTCTCCAGGAAACCATCGACTGGTACATCGACAACGAAGAGTGGACTAATAATATCCGCTCCGGAGACTACATGAATTATTACGAGAAACAATACGGTGATCGCTGAGTGAATTGATTGCCTTCTCAGAACCACAATGGAATGGGACCGCAAGAATCATCGAAAAAACATTTGTGAGCAAAATTTGAAACCACTCATCTGTGGGTGCACAGGATAGCTGAATGAGATTTTTAATTATTGCGATTTCTCTTACTTTACTAGCATCTCAGGTCGCGTCCGAGACGATTTTTGTCGAGGCGGAAAATTTCACATCGTCCTCGGACGGTTGGAAGATCGCAAGCAACCCGCAAACCCGGCCTGCTTCGCGAGTCAAGTCGCTTAATGGTGCCGCAGGAGGTGCTGCTGCAACCGCTAGTAAATCTTTAGCAATCAAGGAGGCTGGGAATTTTCGAATTTGGGTACGTCACAACTTCCACACTCGCTATCGCGGTCCTTTTCGACTAACGGTCTCCAATGGTGACAGTGAACTGGCAGGGAAAGATTTTGATCTCACGAGCAAGGCCGATACTGCAAGTTGGAGCTACGTTTGGGATTATTTTGATGTCGACCTTCCTCGCGGCAATGCGACTTTGAAACTCAGTAAATTTGAGAATAAAAACTGTCTCAGCTATGTGCGCCACGTGGATTGCGTATTACTCACAACGGACAAATCCCTGATACCTGACCACCTGCCTTATGGTCCACAAACGTGGCTACGTGTCAAGGTTGGTGACGTCTATGAGAAACCGATTCAGATTCATGTTTTTGCGGACCATCACCGCGCGCCGTGGTATGGTCACTTCTACGTGTGTAAATCAGGAGCGCAATCAGGTCTCTATCCTAAGAAGGATCAACTTCTCAGCAACGGTGAACAAACTCCCTGGTGCAACATCACTCCGATGCTCTACCAGGACAATGGCGCGATTCTCAACTTCACTGCCCGCTACACATACCATCAACAGGCTGACCGTCTGAAGGCTCGCTTCGAGTTTGCGTCCGCGCCGAACGAGGAATCCATCGTCCGAATAATGGATGTCGACAGCACGCCGAACGGGCTGGTGGTCGTCGCACCACCGGACTTAACAACGGCAGAAAATCGCAGTCGTCTCATGCGAGATCGCGAGTTTGCTGAAGCAACTGGAAAGCGCGCCGACTCATTTCCCTGGCCTAGTATCGGCAAGAAACCTCAGCAGTTTCCGTTCTTCGTTAGTGCACAAGTCGGTGGATACGGGACGAAAGTTGACCAATCGATCATGGACCGCGAATGGAAAACTCTCGACTATTTTGGGTTCTCGAATCGGAAGAAGCACTACATTGCTGGCGGCATCTGGCTGATAAAAGAGGGCTCATTTTGTCGACCGGACCTCGAATTAATGAGGAAGAACATTGTGCCTCGGGTCGAGGCATTTCAGCAAGCAGGAAATAAACTCGATGATGTCGTTTACTGTTTTCTGACCGATGAGCCAACCGGTCAGTCTTCGACATTCATGGCTGGAGATGAAGCGTATCGCGAAGCGTTTCGCACTTGGCTGAGGAAGCTTGGAAAGACACCCGCGGATCTACTGGTTGACGACTGGGATACCGTGAATCCAATTGCCGAGACGAATCGTGATCAGTACCCTGCTTTGCATTACTACACTCAACGTTTCAGAACACGCGCTCTGGGGGACTTCATGGCAGTGCAGCGCGGGGTCATCGAAGAGGCGTACGGACGCTCGTTCCCGACGCTTGTCAACTTCAGTGATGGGGCGACTTATCATGCGAATTTTTACAGCCAGGGAGTCGACTATTTTGAATTGCTGAATGATGACAATCAGAACGCGATTTGGAGTGAAGATTGGGCCAACGGTTCTTCAAGCGATCAATGTGGCTCCTTCAATGTCGATTTAATGCGTGCGGCAGCACGAGAGCGCGGACAGACGATGGGGCACTACCTTGTCGCTCATGCCGGGCGTAAACCCTGGGACATCAAATTGAAGTCTGCGAGTGAAGTCGCTCGTGGTGTGAAGATCTTAAAGAATTTTTCGTACGGCGTCAGTTGGGGTAGCCACGAGGGTGGTCCTTTCTGGAACAGTCATACTTGGTACGCTCGACCGTATACATGGAGGGCGAACGCGGAAGTCGTTCGTGAAATCGGCGGCGCGGAAGACCTCTTGCTGCCTGCAATGCCCAGACCTGCGGAAGTGGCGATTCTGTATTCTTCATCAACGGATGCCTGGGAATTCAAGCGAAACTATGCGCACGGATTTGATCGCATGCATACCTGGATGGCTCTTACCCATGCTCAAGTACCGGTCGATTTTCTGTCCGAACAACACGTCGAAGACGATTGGCTCGACGCTTACAAGGTCTGCTACTTATCCGGTCCCAACCTGTCTCGTGCGGCAGCTGATCGATTAAAAACGTGGGTGGAACGTGGTGGCACACTGTTCCTGACCGCTGGTGCAGCGTCGCGAGACGAATACAATCGACCACTCAGGACACTCGAATCAATCATTCCGGTCGACCGTGAAGAAATGGTAACCGTGCAACCATTCCTCTCATCGGGAACTTACTTACACGCGCTCAAGTCGCAGGACACAGTTAATGTAGATGGAGCCGACATGGAAGTTCTTTCCGTGCAACAAAAGCTCGCCGCAAAAGATGGCACCGCTGTTCTGGGACGTTTTCAGGATGGCTCACCGGCTCTGGTCAGCGGAAAGATTGGACTTGGGCAAGTCTTTTATGCCGGTTTTTTGCCAGCCCTCGACTACATTAAAAAGGCTGAAGTCGCTCGACGCGGTCTGGAGCAGATAGCAAATGAGACCGGACCGATTTCCTCGCACCCTGCCCCGCCGGTTATTCTGACATCGAATGACCTCATGGCTGTGCAACCCAAAAACCGCCTGGAACGTTCCCGCAATCCGTGGCAGTATCCTGGCCAAGTCCGTAGCGTGATTCTTACGCCGGTGCGGGCTGCCGAGGTGACTCCCCCTCTCACTTGTAGTATCCCTCTAATTGACGCAGTGCCGATGCACTGTGACCAAGGCATCGTGATTCCGCTTGCGAATTACACATTAGCTCCGATTGAGAAGGTTGCGTTTACTCTGCAAACTGATGAACCGGTGGCGCGCGTTGAGACCATTTATCAAGGCCAGATTGGCTTTGAGAAAACCGATGTAGGCATTGCCTTTTCACTCCCAATTGATTGTACAGATTACGTCAAAGTCTATTACAAGTAATAGAAATATGATCGCCGCGCTCATCTTTACGTGAGAGAAAAAAGACTCGGAACCTACGAAAGTTGTGCATTCCGTAAGCCAAGCGACATCATCACATAACCACAGTAGCACTCGCAGTATGACCTGCACTGGCTTGCCGCACTCTATGATCTGGAAACTATCCAACAAGTTCGGCGATCGGGCGCACTCCGGGCTTAACGAAAGTTCGTGGTACGCCGCGGAAATCGAAGATGCGTTGGGATTCGATGTCGATGCCGAGGTTGTGATAGATCGTGGCGAAGACTTCTTGAAAAGTGACTGGACGGTCGTCGGCTTCGCCACCGAGGCGGTCTGTGGAACCGATCACTTGCCCAGTTTTCATCCCGCCTCCGGCGAGTAATGCACTACAAACGCGCGGCCAATGGTCGCGTCCGGCTTTGTTGTTGATCTTCGGAGTGCGACCGAATTCTCCCCAGACAACGACCGTCACATCTTCATTAAGACCGCGCTCATGGAGGTCTTCAATTAAGGCTGTTACGCCTTGATCGAATACCGGGAGTTCCTTGCGCGCCGTTTTGAAATTATTGCCGTGCCAGTCCCAGAAGCTGTGATTGACGGTCACGACTCGCGCGCCTGCTTCAACCAGCCTTCGAGCCGCCAGAAAGTTTTGTGGACACATCGGAGCCGCATCGCCACGCGGCTTTGTTTCGTCTTGAACACCGTATCTTTCACGCGTCGCTTTTGATTCCTTGGTCACATCAAGAGCGTTGAAGAGTTCCGGCGTGGTCAGAATATCCATCGCTCGATTTGTGAATGTGTCGATTCCAGCCATCGTTCCAGAGGCATCGCAGTCGCGGCGAAAGCGGTCGATTGTCGTTAAGAGTTGATGCCGATCCGAGAGCCGCTCAGGTGTGATTCCCTGAAGGACCAAATCATCGCGCCCCGGACCTTTTGGTGAGAACGAAGAATTCCCTAAGCCCAAAAAACCTGGTCCAGGTTCGTTGTACGGTGAATGTTTCGTGGGGTAGCACAGGCTTACAAACGGAGGCGTTCCTGTTCGGACCGACCCCTGAAAGCGACTGACGACCGAGCCAAAATGAGGCCAACCACCGGCAGCGGCATTTCGCTCGTGATAGCCTGTCATGCACTGGTAGGAGTAGTGGGAATCAATCGCACCAATCATCGAACGGATCGGGACCAGCTTGTCCATGTTCCGAGCCAGCCCTGGCAACAATTCACAGATTTGAATGCCAGGGACGTTCGTGTCTATCGGATTGAATTCCCCGCGAATCTCCTTCGGAGCATTCACCTTAATGTCGTACATATCCTGATGCGGCGGCCCACCACACAAGTAAATCATGATGACCGACTTATGCCGCTTTGGTGTTTCTGAATTCGCTTCAGCTTGTAGCAAACCTGGAAGCGTCAACCCGGCAAAGCCAAGCGATCCAATGCGCAAAACATCCCGACGCGAGACCCCGTTGCAGAGTCGTTGAGTAGCAACCGGTTGGGAAACAAGATCAAGCATGAAGTGACCAAAGCGAGGAAGGTATATCGTGGAGAATACAGACTGGGCTAGAAGTGTAGCTTGCTCAAGGGAACTGTGCCAGATTCATTGAATGCGAGGCGAAACAGCAGGCATGACCACAGGTGTAAGCCATGCCAATAATTTCCCAAACATGCCTTTCCACAGCTGAAATGTCAGGGGTATTGCGCCTGGTTAACCAATGTGATTCGTTGGGGTGCATGCAGTTCGATTTGAAGTCGTTCAATTTCCGTTGCGAATTGCAGGGCAGTTCCCTCATTACGTGCGATTTCTTTTTTGAGTTCCTCCAACTCAAACGAGTGATTCCTAGTAACATGAACAGTGTCTCTCAGTTTGCTCAGTTCATCTTCAAACTTTTTCTGTTCTAAGTTGAGACGTTCGACTTTGGCTTGAAGTAACTTTTGAGGGGCTTCAACTAACTGTTCTCGTATTGATTTCTCAATCAGTGAGCGGCGTTTTTCCAGAGCCCCGACCACCGCTTGCAGGTGACGGCGCTCGTCTGTCAACAGCGGAGACTCATTTTGGTCCCGTTCACCATCCGCTTGATTAGACGATAGTGCGATGAGTTCCTCTTGGACGAGGCGGTCGGCGGTGAGTCGGGCGATCACCGGGTCAGAGTTCACCGCGAGTTCAATTTCGTTTTTGCTGGGGGGCTCGGCTTCCTGGACTGCACTCAATCGACTGACCACCCGAACCAGTTCCATTTTGATTTGAGTGACGCGATTTTGAACCTGGTCAATATACTCAGCTTCCACTTTTTGAGTTGGTGCCGGTTCCAAGATTTTCGTGAGTTCTGCGAGGCCAGTCTTCTTTGTTAACAGTTCCTCCTTGATCGTTCGATGGAACTCTTCAAGGGTTCTAAAGCGAGCTTGCTGATCTTTTTTCGCTTTGTTGACGACTTCGTTGAGATAAGCATTCAAGACGGCGTTAACAATTTTAACGGCTTCTTGAGAAAGCGGTGCATCCAAAGAGAGCCGCATGAATTCGTCACCTGGAAAATCAACTTCAAGGTGCTCTTCCAGCCAGCCGACAGGGTCGGATTGCTGTTTCAAAAGAGTGGTGTCCCGAACCTCGCTTTGGCTCAGTGCCGCATTGAGTACAAACTGCCCCTTCAGCAATCTGCCCTGCGTCTTCTTGTAACGTTCAAAGTCTCTTTCCGTTTCAGGAGGGGCAATTTCGTACAGGATTTTTGGTCGTTGATAACGAATATGCATTTCACCAAATGCCTGCTTTTTAGTATTCGATTTATTGACCGTGGTGCGAATCAAATCCTGACCAAACACAATTGCAACAACAGACAGCAGAAGTAGTGCAACCATTGGTCGAAACGCTCTCTTCGGGAAACTAGCCCGTGGCGTAGTGGATGGTGGATCGTGATCGGTAGCAGCCAGATTACTTTGATGCGCGTCCGCCATAGCTTCGCCTTATTGAGTCCCGTTGCGATTGGTCACCGTGAAAACCAGCTTACTAGATTCGACAAAAAGTTTCCATTGTCATTGTAAGTGACGTTAGGATGGGTGAAGTTCGCGGATTTCGGATTTCGGTTCACGCTGAGAACCGGGGCTAGCGCCCAGCGGCTGATGCAGGCAGAATCAATTCGAGGATTCATTACGGGACAGTTTCTTAGAGGAAGCGTTGAATCTGAAACAAAACGTGGAATGATGTCGCAGTCGGGAATGGTGTTTTGATAGGATATTGAACTCCCCTCAACTTTTTCAGGCACTCCACCCTGTTCAGTCGGTGATTTAGGACTTCGGAAAACCTTCCATGAATCGGAACGATCATCCAGTCGAGAAA